>CANRJE010000022.1 GCA_947630865.1 uncultured Bacilli bacterium
GACCTAAACTTGATGTTGAAGTAAAACCAGCTGTAGGACCAGAAGTAACTTTATCTACTTGTCAATTAGATTTTCTTCTTCCAAGAAAGTTTGACTTATCTTATATTGATTCTAATGGGGAAAAACAAACTCCAGTTGTCATTCACCGTGCTATCTTTGGTACTTTTGATAGATTTACAGCTTTCTTAATTGAAGAAACGAAAGGTGCTTTTCCATTTTGGCTTGCTCCAATTAGTGTCAATATAATTCCTGTTAATAATGAATTTCATTTCGAATATGCTAAGAAGATTGAAGATATCTTAAGAGAAAAAGGTGTTCGTGTTAATCTTGATAGTCGCAATGAAAAATTAAGTTATAAAATGCGAGAAAGTCAAACTAAAAAAATACCAGTTACTTTAATACTTGGTGATAAAGAAAGAGACAATGAAGAAATTAGTTATAGACTTTATGGTGAAAAAGATACAACAACTGTAAAACTTGATAAATTCTTAGAATTTGTTTTAGATAAATTAGAAAATAGAAACTAAAAAAGTGGCTTAACTGGCTACTTTTAATATGTCATCAAGTAAATTTGAAACACTATCATAACCTTTTATAGTAACACTTTTAATTTTATCATCAACAATTCCTATATGATAACTATTAAAACTTTCTAGCATTTTAAAATCATTTTCATTATCTCCAACGGTTATAATATCGTCATAATCAATATTTAGTGATTCTTTTAAATATTTAACAGTTGAACTTTTGTTAATACCTTTATTTTTTAAACAAAAATAGGTTTCAGGTGCATGTCTATAATGTAAAAAATCATAATCTTTATATTTTAAAGACATTTCATGATACTTTTGTAAAAATTCTTTAGTTATATTTTCATCTTCTAAAACAATATTAATACCAAGTAATGTACCATGATGATAAGTATCATAATAATCATCAAAATAAGAATGTTGAATTTTTTTAACTATAACACCATTTTGGAGATTTAAAAACTCATCAATGATATCGGGATTTAAATCATATTTAACAACAATTTTATCATCTTTATCATAAAGAATTGAACCATCACAACAAGATAAATAATCATAGGGAATTTTATATTTTATAGTAACTTCTTTTAAAGATTTAAAGCTTCTTCCAGAAGATAGCATAAAAATATTACCTTGTTTTCTAAATTGTTCAATTCTTTTGTTATTTTCTTTAATATCATCTTCATTCAAAAAATAAGTTCCATCAAAATCACATGTTAATAATTTCATATTTGCTCCTTTTAACTTTATACATTATAACAATATTCTTTTATTTTGACAAATTGCTAATTTTTAAAAAAAGAAAATAATTCTTGACTTTTATATTTAACTTGTGGTATCTTATTGACCAATGGGGTGAAAATTATGGCAGTAGAGAAAGTTTTAAATGTTGATACTTTGTGTGCTTTAACAAATAGTGAATTTAATGAATTTATGAAAAGAATGGAAAGTAGTAGTTTAGAAACAATGTTTAGACTTGAAGATTTATATGCTTGTTATGATGTTGATAGTCTTAAAGGACATGGTGTGTTAGATGTTGATGATGTACTTTTACCATCAGCAGAAATGTTACAACTTGATGTTGATGAGCATTTACCAAGATATAATCGTGATCGTATTCTTGATTATGAAGTGCAAATTCAAATTAACAAATATGCAAGAGATTTCTTAAAAGGAATGATTGAAAAAGGAGTAAATGATGCTTCAATTAAATTATTATATCTACCTATAAATCCAAAAGGTGAGATAGATGATTATGAAAATCAAGTTATATTAAATGAAAAAATTAAATCTATAACTGAAATTTTAATAGATAGATACATAGAAACTAAAAGTCCAAGTGCTTATGAATCAATTATATCATTTGATTCAGGAAGTAATGATATTTTAAAAGCTAAAGAACCAGTATTTGATTCTGAATCAATGGCTGAATTTCATGATATTTTAGCTAAAATTGATAGAGCAATTCTTCTTTCAAAATATAATTTAAAACTTGCTCGTCAAAGAAAATTAATTGAACCAGCTAAAGAAAGAGAAGGAGTATCTGGATTAGATAGAGAAGGTTTACTAGAAAAAATAGAAAGACTTGTTAGATTATCTCAAAATGAAAAAGCTAATGCTTTTGAAAATCGTGACTTTTTCTTAGAAAGCGATCAAAGATTAGGTGGAGCTCATGCAATGCGTTACAATAAAATTTATCAATTAAGTAATGTTTTTCCTGGTACAATTGAAAACGTACGTTGTTTAGCAAATATAATCCAAGATTTAAGAGCATTTTCACATTTAAATGGAGCTTATGAAAATAGCGAAAAAGAAAGATTTATTAGAGAACTTGATCGACGTATCCAATTTAGAGGTATTCGTTTTCATGACTATGAACATGAAGAATTTATTAAAAAATTAAAAGAGGATAGAAATCTAGGAAAAAAAGATATTAAATATCAAAGACCAAGAAATAATAAAGCTTTAACGTTCAAAAAGGAATTTAACATTGAAGATTTAAGCTCATATTTTATAATTGATGATAGTTTAGATAATTTAAGGGCATGGAGAGATGCTGGGGGAGTTGCAATATTCTTCAATAGAGCTGGTAAAAAACAAGATAGAGCAAATGGTGATAACTTTATAGAAGTTACATCTTTAGAACCAACGAGAGTAATTCTTGCTTTAATTAAAGCTAATGTTATCAAAGTAAGACAAAAAACAAGAACCATTCCTGTTGCTCAATAAAAGTTGCTAGAAATAGTGACTTTTTTTCGACAAATTTTGTCGTTTTCGTGTTATTTTTTTATCCACTGTGTTATAATTAATTAGGTGGTTGTTATGTATAAAATAATGGATGGAAATGAAGCATGTAGTTATGTTTCATATAAATTTACGGAATTAGCAGGGATTTACCCTATAACTCCAGCTAGTCCGATGGCTGAATATATCGATAAAGATAGCAAAGATCGAGAAAATTTTTTTGGTTCACATGTAAAAGTTCAAGAAATGCAAAGTGAAGCAGGGGCAATTGGGTTAGTTCATGGAAGTTTATTAAGTGGTGTCTTAACAACAACATATACTGCTAGTCAAGGTTTACTTTTAATGATTCCTAACATGTATAAAATAGCAGGAGAAGGATTACCTTTAGTTATCAATGTTGCTTCTCGTAGTTTAGCAACACATGCCTTATCTATTATGGGAGATCATCAAGATATTTATGCAACTCGTCAAACGGGATTTGCAATTCTTGCTAGTAGTTCTCCACAAGATGTTATGGATCTTACTAGTGTTAGCCATTTATCAGCAATTAAAGGACATATTCCTTTTATAAATTTCTTTGATGGATTTCGAACAAGTCATGAATTAAATAAGGTTGAACTAATTGATTTAGATAAAGTTTCTAAATTAATTGATATGAAAGAATTAGAAAAGTTCCGTAATAGAGGTCTTAATATTGATGCTCCGAGCACATTTGGTACTTGTCAAATGGACGATGTATATTTCCAGTATGCTGAGGCAAAAAATAAAAATTATGATAATTTACCAGATATTGTTAATGATTATATGAGTAGTATTAGTAAAATTACTGGAAGAAGTTATAAACCTTTTAATTATTATGGAAGTAAAACAGCAGAAAATATTATAATTGCAATGGGAAGTGTCTGTGAAACAATTAAAGAAACTATTGAATACTTGAATAGTAATGGTTATAGTTTTGGTTTAGTTGAAGTTCATTTATATAGACCATTCTCAAGTAAATATTTACTTAAAGTAATTCCTAAGACTGTTAAAAAAATTGCGGTTTTAGATAGAACAAAAGAAAATGGTAGTAATGCTCCTTTATATTTAGATGTTGTAAGTGTTATTAAAGAATACAATTTAGATATTAAAGTTTATGGTGGAAGATTTGGTTTATCAGGAAAAGATACTAATCCGAGCCATATTAAAGCTGTTTATGATTATCTTGAAAGTGGAAAAATATTTAATGGTTTTACAATTGGAATTGTTGATGATGTAACTAAATTAAGTTTAAAAACACCAAAATTCAGTTTACCAAATAAAAATTATGAAATATTAGTTTATGGATTTGGTTCTGATGGAATGGTTTCAGCATCTAAAGATATTATGAAAATAACTGGAAATGGTAGTAATGCTTATGTTCAGGGTTATTTTGAATATGATTCTAAAAAATCAGGTGGAGTTACTATTTCACATCTTCGATTCGGAAAGAAATATATTCGTTCAACTTATTACATAAATGAAGCTAATACTTTAATTGTTACTAAAGAGAGTTATTTAGAGAAGTTTGATTTATTAAATAAAATTAAAGAAAATGGAGTATTCATTTTAAATACTGATAAAAATAGAGAAGAAATAATTGAGTTTTTAAGTAATAAAAATAAAGCAATTATAAAAAATAAAAAGATTAAATTCTATACGATTGATGCAACCAATATTGCAAGTGAAGTAGGATTACCTGGTAAGATAAGTTCTATAATGGAAGTTTTAATTTTTAAACTGTGTCATATTATTGATTTTCCTTATGCATTTGAGGAAATTAAGAAAAGTTTGGAACATAAATTTAAAAATAAAGGCAATGGGGTTTTAGAGAAAAATCTAGAGGCAATCGAGAAAGTTTTAGATAATTATAATGAAATTGTTATTACTAAAAGCGATATTGGAGAGTTAGAAGCTGATAAAAATGAAATGACTTTGTTTGAAGTTTTAGAAGAACGTTTGGGAGGTAAAATGCCAGTTAGTTCCTTTGTTGATAACTATGATGGTATGACTCCTCCACTTACAACAACTTTTGAAAGACGATATACATCTCCTATAGCACCTTGTTATATTAAAGAAAATTGTATTGGTTGTAACATGTGTTCACTTGTTTGTCCACATGGAGTAATAAGACCTTATTTATTAACTGAAGAAGAATACGAAAAAGCTCCTGAATATGTAAAAGCTAAATGTATTGAAACTTCAATTAAAAGTAAACTTTATAAATTTACAATTGGAGTAAATGTTGCTAATTGTACAGGATGTGGTTTGTGTAGAACGGCATGTCTTGGTAAAAAAGGTGTTAAAGCGATTGAAATTAAAGATAGCAAATCATTACTTGATGATAAAGAGCAAAAACGTTTTGAATATCTAGAAAAGAATATAACTGAAAAACAAGTTTTAGATAAATTTACAACTAAAGGTAGTCAATTTGTTAAACCAAAATTTATGTATCCAGGTGCTTGTGCAGGTTGCGGGGAAACCGCGTATTTAAAATTAATCACACAGTTATATGGTGATAATTTAGTAATAGCTAATGCAACAGGCTGTTCTTCGATTTATTCTGCGTCTTATCCATCGATGGCTTATAATGTTCCTTGGGCGAACTCTTTATTTGAAGATAATGCGGAATTTGGTATGGGAATGTTTCTTGCTGATAATACAATGAAAGAAGCGATTAAAAATATTTTAAAAGAAAAAATCAAAAAAGCTTCAGATAACTTATTAGATTTATTCGAAGGTTATATAGGAAATCCTAAAGAATATGATAAAGAATTATATAATTATGTAATTAAAAATCATGATAAGGATTTATTGCCATATAAAAACTTTATAAAAACTAAAACATTCTTTATTGTAGGAGGAGATGGTTGGGCTTATGATATAGGATTCTCTGGACTTGATCATGTCTTAGCTTCAAATGCTAATGTGAATATTTTAGTTCTTGATACAGAAGTTTATTCTAATACTGGAGGACAAGCTAGTAAATCAAGTCAATTAGGTTCAGTTTCAAAATTTGCTGCTTATGGTAAAAAGACTAACAAGAAAGATTTAACAAAGATTGCTTTAAGTTATAAAAATGCTTATGTTGGAACAGTTAGCTTAGGAGCTAGTGAAATGCATACAATTAAAACTCTTAAAGAAGCTGTTTCTTATGAAGGACCAAGTTTAATTATTGCCTATGCACCTTGTATAGCACATGGAATTTTAAATGGTAATTCATTAGAAGAAGAAAAAAGTGCTGTTGAATCAGGATATTTTCCATTATTTAGATATAACCCAGAAAAAGGATTTAATTTAGATTCCGAAGCGGATTTCTCAAAATATTATGAATTTATAGCTGGAGAAGATAGATACCGAACTTTAAAAAAACTTAATCCTGATGAGTATAAAGAATTATTAGAAGGAAATCTAGAAAATGCTAAGGAAAGATATAACTTTTTCCTTGAATTAGATAAAAAAAGGGAAGGTGAAGAAACACATTAACAAAGAAAAAAATCATATAATAAAAGGAAATAACAGTAATACATAATAAAAAAATAGAAAGACTTGATTTTTTCTTGTTTTTGTAGTATAATATGAGCACATTCAATTTGAAGGGGGAATAATTATGAAAAAATTGAAGAAATTAACATTATGTCTTATAATGCTTACATGTATTATAACAGGATTTGGTCTATTAGATGTTAAAGCTGCAACAGCACCTGATAAAATCACAATGAATAGCAAATCAAAATTATATTACTTTTCAGGTAGTAAAGCATATTTCGGATCAAAATTCTATGTTAAACAATTAACTGATGGAACATATGGTTATTGTACAAGTAATAATAATCGAAAAGTTCCAGCAGGAAAGACCTTATATTCAAAAGGTCAAAATAATGATAAAGGTGTTGACTATATCCTAAAAAATGGTTGGCCAAATAAAACTATGACAGGGGATAACCTAAAAGACTTTTACATTACACAATCTGCAATTTGGGAATATTATGATCAAACTAGAGGAACTAACAACTGGAAAGGAAAAAAATTCGGAACAACTGGTATGGAAGGTTATGTAACATCTTTAGTTAATGGAGCTAAAGCAGCTAAAGATCAACCTGAATTAGAATCAACAATAGCTGTTAATGTTCCAAATAGTACAATGAGTTTAAATGCTGAAAAAACTTATTTTGTATCTAGTCCAATAAAAGTAATTTTAACTAATGCAAAAGATACATATACAATACAATTAACTAATGCTCCAGTTGGAACAATTCTAAAAAATACTAAAGGTGAAGTAAAAAATACCTTTAACGTTTCAGAAGATTTTGTTGTTTATGTTCCAGCTGATAGTATTAAAAATGGAGAACAAGGAAAAGTAACTTTAAAAATTGCTGCAACTGGTGTAACTTATAAAACATATTTCTATTCAACTGGTAATAGTGCTTACCAAGAAATATCTCCAGTAACATCTTATGAGGTAACTAAGTTTATTGAAAGTGGAGAAGTTTCTCTAAATTACTCAAAAGCAACAACAAAAGTTATAATTAGTAAACAAGATATTACTAGTAAACAAGAAGTACCAGGAGCAACTCTTGAAGTAAGAAATGCTAATGGTGAAGTAGTTGATACTTGGGTTTCTGGAAGTGAACCTCACTACATTGAAGGATTAGAACCAGGTGATTATACTTTAACAGAAACACTTGCACCAGCAGGTTACATTTTAAGTGAAGAAACAATAAAATTTACAGTTAGAGATGATGGTGTTGCTACTAATGTTATTATGTATAATACTAAAGAAACAAAGGTAACAAAAGTAAAAATCAGTAAACAAGATATGACTACTAAAGAAGAGTTACCAGGAGCAACATTACAAATTAAAGATAAAAATGGTAAAGTAATTGATGAATGGGTTTCTGGAAGTGAACCTCACTACATTGAGGGATTAGAACCAGGTGACTATACTTTAACAGAAAAAATAGCACCATCAGGATATGCTTTAAGTGAAGAAACAATTACTTTCACAGTTAAAGATGATGGTTCTCTAACAAGTGTTACAATGTATAATACAAGATATACAGAAGTACCTATAACGGACTTAAATGTAAGTTCCATGACAATCGTTTTTGCTGCTATATTAATTTCTTTAGGAACAGGATTGGTTGTTTACTATGGAAAACACGCAAAGTAGAAAAAATTGTGTAATTTTTATAGGCGTTGCGTTAATTATTATTGGAGTATTCGTTTTATCAAGTAATTATTTCTATGGCAAAATAGATAATGCTTATGCTTATATGAATGGATTATTACTTGAAAGCGAATCAGAAGAAATATATGAAATTCCGGAAGAAGTGGACAACTTAGATGCTACTTCTTCTTTTCCTCAAGAGGAAACTAAAAAAGATCCAGCTGAAAGTTATTATATAGGAAGTATTGAAATACCAAAAGTTAATGTTAATCGTGGTTTTACAACAATCGATTCACCATATAATACGATAAGCAAAAATGTTCAAGTTATAAAAGGCTCAACATATCCTAATGTAAAAAACGGGAACTTTATCCTAGCAGCTCACTCTGGTAATAGTTATATTGCCTATTTCCATGATTTATATAAATTAGGAAAAGGTGATGTTGCCTATGTTAATTTTCAAAATAAAAAATATACTTACAAAATAGTTAATATTTATGAGCAGCAAAAAACAGGAAAAATAGCTATATATCGTGATACATCAAAGACTTGTTTAACACTTGTTACATGTACTAGAAATAAAAAAGACAAACAAACAATTTATATTTTAGAACTTGAAGACGTAAAAGATATTTAAAATAATAAAAGGGGGAGGGGAGAATATGATACAAGCTAATATTTTAGAACAATTAGGAATCTTTTTTGGTATCTTAACTAAAAGTGAAAATTTAGTTTTACTAGCTATTATCGCTTTAGCTATACTATTAATTTTAATAGTAGCCAATAAATATAAAAATAAAAAAGTAACTAAAGTTTTATATATAGGAGCATATATAGGAACATTTGCAGTTTTATTTGGTTTATATCACGAAGAAATATTAAATCTATTTGATTATTTGTTTGATAAAATCTTCTTATTTCTATTCTTTCCTAATTTAGCCGTTTATATATTAGTATTAGTTATAATAAACATAATTATAATTAAATCAACATTTTCTGAAAAAATTACTAAACTTATTAAATATATGAATATAATTTTCTTTATAGTATTCAATATAATATTCTATTTTATTGTTGATAATATTTTAAAAAACAATATTGATGTTTATCAACAATTGAGTATTTATACTAACAATGAATTATTAGTATTAGTTGAACTTAGTATGAAATTATTTATAGTTTGGATACTTGTATTAGGAATAATAAAAATATCTTATGATTTAATTGCATCTCTTGCATATAAAAAGAAATTCAATATTAAATTATCTTTAAATAAAATTAAACCTAGCGAAGAAGAAGTTAAGAAAGATAAACAAGAAGCAATACCAGATTATGTAGAGATATTACCATTAAATAATGATAAGAAATTAGAAGTTACATCTACTGAACCAAGTGCTCGTTATGTTGATATTTTACCTATTAAAAAACATTATAAATTAAGTGATGATTTGAAATTTATTGATGTTAGTAATAAATTAGTAGTTAATGATAAGTTAGAAATTGAAGAAGTTAAAGAAAATAAAGAATTACCTAAAAAGAATATTTTTCTTCCAAACTTTGATGATTTTGAAAATAATTCATCAATATTCGATAACTTTGAAGTTGCAAATGATAATATAGAAGTCTTAGAACTTAATATTAACAAAGAAAATAAAATTGAGTCTTTAAATGATGTAAATAAAGAATTAGAAACACCTAAGAAACCAATTATTACTTTAAGTTCTTATGATTCAATTTTCAATGCAAAACAAGAAGAACTTGCATCAACTATTGATTCTAATATGGAAGTAGTTTTCAATAATCAAGATGGTTTAATTAAAAATATTATGCTTGATATTAAAGAATTAAAAAACAATAAAGAAGATGTAAAACAATTAGAAAAAATTTATAATGATATAAAAATGAAACAAAGCGATTTAACTTTAAATGATTATAATAGTTTAATAAATGCTCTTTTAGAAGTTAAAAATGCTTAAAAATAACGTAGATAAAAGTAAAAAGATAAAAATATTTTTATTGATAACTAACGAAAAATCTTCGTTATTTTTTTTATTATTTTTTGATGTAAACCAATTTGTCATTTTTTTTAAGTTAGTATATAATATTTATATAAAATTACAATCAGAAGGAGGTTAATTGTAATTAGCGCCAGATCCTAAAGGGATGACGAGGTTTAATGTAATCGAATTTTCGGCGGATGCATTAACGGGTAGTACTCGAGAGATATATAACAAAAAGTAAAATCAAGATTACCATAAAAAATATATCAACTAGAAGGAGATTTATGTGTGGAATTATAGGGTATAATGGAAAACAAAACGCTATACCTATTATTATAAATGGTTTAAAAAATTTGGAATATCGTGGATATGATTCAGCTGGTATTGCTTATTTTTATAAAGACAAAATAAAAATTATAAAAGAGAAAGGGAGAATAAGTGAACTTGAAAAACTCTTAGATAATAGTGAATCAAATATTGCTATTGGACATACTAGATGGGCAACACATGGTGAGCCTAGTCGGAGAAATTCTCACCCTCATAAAGTTGGAAATGTTACAATTGTTCATAATGGTATTATTGAAAACTATGCTACTTTAAAAGAAAAATTAGAGCAAGTTGGTTATAAATTTCAAAGTGAAACTGATACTGAAGTAGCTGCTGCTGTTATTGACTATGAAAATAAAAAAGAAAAAGATAAATTAAAAGTTTTGGAAAAAATAGAAAGTATTTTAAAAGGAAGTTATGCACTACTTATTATATTTCAAGATGAACCTAATACTATTTATGCGTTAAGAGAAGGTAGTCCTTTAATTGTTGCAATGAATAATGATGGAAATTTTATTGCTTCAGATATTCCAGCAATTTTAGATTATACAAAGGATTATTATTTATTGGAAGAAAAAGAAATTGCTGTTGTTAAAATGGATAATATTAAATTTTTTAAGGAAGGAAAAGAGATACAAAAAGAGTTATTAACTTTTAAATATGATACTAGTAGTGCTAAAAAAGATGGATATCCATATTTTATGTTAAAAGAAATTTATGAACAGCCTAAAGTAATTAAAAATTTTTTGGATTATTATTTAAATAATATGGAATTAATTCCTGATATTGGAAAATATCATAAAATTCATATTGTTGCTTGTGGTAGTGCTTATCATGCTGGTTTAATTGGAAATTATTTATTAGAAGAATATGGAGATGTTGAAGTTACTACTTATGTTGCTTCAGAATATCGTTATAAAAAGAATTTTTTAGATTCAAAAACTTTAGTTATATTGATATCCCAATCAGGTGAAACAGCAGATACAATTGCATCTTTAAGATTAGCTAAAGAAATGAGATCTAAAACATTAGGAATTGTTAATGTTCTAGGTTCTACAATTGCAAGAGAAGCAGATGAAGTTATTTTTATAAATGCTGGTTGTGAAATTGCAGTTGCTACTACGAAAGCTTACACTCTTCAAGTTTTAACACTTAGTTTAATTGCTTTTAAATTAGGATTAAAAAAAGGTATTACAAAAGAAGATAAAGATGAACTTTTAAAAGATTATAAAAATTTACCAGAAGAAATTGAAAAAATGTTAGAACTTAATTATAAACCTTATGCTAAAAAAATTGCTAAAAAGAAAAATGTTTTCTTTATTGGAAGATTAATTGATTATTATATATCATTAGAAGGTTCTTTAAAGTTAAAAGAGATTTCTTATATTCATTCAGAAACTTATCCAGCTGGAGAATTAAAACATGGAACAATTTCTTTAATTGAAGAAGGAACACCAGTTGTAGCAATTATTACTGATAAAAAAATAGCATCTAAAACTATTAGCAATATAAAAGAAGTAAAAGCAAGAGGAGCCTATACATTAGTTATTAAAAGAAAAGAAATAGAAGTTAGTAATGATATCTATGATGACTTAATTGAAGTTGAAAATTTAAGTGATTTGATTTTATCAATCCTTACCATTATTCCTTTGCAATTACTTGCATATCATACTGCTGATACATTGGGATACGATATTGATAAACCAAGAAATCTTGCTAAAAGTGTTACAGTAGAATAATTCTGTTGACACTTTTTATATTTACTAAAAACAACTTTTTTGATATAATATGCTAGGAAGTGGTGGACTATGGAGTTAAAAGATGTAAAGGGAATCGGTCCCAAAAGCTTAGTTTTATTAAATAAATTAAATATAATGACAGTTGATGATTTAATAAGTTATTATCCAGTTAGATATGATATTTTAAAGAGAACGGATTTTAATGAAATAACGGAAGATACGAAAGTTATTATCGATGGACGAGTTGAATCAATTCCATTAGTTGTTAGAATTAAAGCAGGACTTAATAAAATGAATTTTCGATTAGTTTCAGAAGATAGAATTTTAGGTGTATCTATTTTCAATCGAGCTTTTTTAAAACAACATTTAACAATTGGAACGAGTGTTATTGTAATTGGTAAATATGATAAAACAAAAAATGTTATTACAGCAAGTGATATAAAGTTAGGAAGTTTAGGAGATTCTTTGAAAATTGAACCAGTTTATCATTTAACTAGTGGGCTTACAAATAAAAATATATCTACATATATCAATATGGCTTTACTAGGAATTGGTAAAAATGTATTAGATTATATTCCTGATTATTTAAGTGAAAAATATAAGTTTGTAAGTAAAAAAATAGCCTTAAATATTATTCATAATCCAAGTGATATAGAAAAATTAAAACAGGTAACTATTAGACTTAAGTATGAAGAATTATTTGAATTTATGTTTAAAATAAATTATTTGAAGAAAGAAAATTTAAAATTAGATGGTTTGCCTAGAAAGATTTTAAAGAAAGATATTGAAAGTATTTATAAGATTTTGCCATTTAAATTAACTAATGATCAAAAAACGGTTATTGAAGAAATTAGAACAGATTTAAATAGTTCTAAAAGAATGAATAGACTTTTACAAGGTGATGTTGGTAGTGGAAAAACAATTGTTAGTATAATTGCAATGTATATGAATCATTTAAGTGGTTATCAAAGTGCTTTAATGGTACCAACGGAGATACTTGCAAATCAACATTATAATAATATAAAAAGTTTACTTGGTGATTTAGTAAAAGTTGAATTATTAACTGGTTCAACTCCTAAAAAGGAAAAAATGAGAATTTATGAAGAATTAGCAAATGGAGAAATTTCAATTGTTGTTGGAACTCATGCTTTAATTCAAAGTGATGTAGTATATCAAAACTTAGGTTTAGTAGTAACTGATGAACAACATCGTTTTGGTGTTAATCAAAGAGAAAATTTGAAAAATAAAGGTATGACTCCCGATGTTTTATATATGAGTGCAACGCCAATTCCTAGAACATATGCTTTAACCATTTATGGTGATATGGATGTATCAACAATTAAGGAATTACCAAAAGGAAGACAAGAAATAACAACTATTCTAAAAAAGTATGATGAAATACCCGATGTTTTAAATTTAATGTATGAAGAATTAAAACAGCATCATCAAATTTATGTTATTGCTCCTTTAATTGAAGAGAATGATAGTAGTAACTTAATAAGTGTTAATGAACTTCGAAGTAAAATGTTAGATGCTTTTGGAAAAAAATATGAAATTGATTTGGTTCATGGTAAGATGCCAACTGCAACCAAAGATGAAATTATGAATAAATTTAGTAGTGGAGACGTTGATATATTAATAAGTACAACAGTAATTGAAGTTGGAATCGATGTAAAAAATGCTAGTATGATGGTAATATTTGATGCTAATAGGTTTGGTCTTTCAACACTTCATCAATTAAGAGGAAGAGTGGGAAGAAGTAGTATTAAATCAACTTGTATTTTAATATCTGATCAGGATACTAAACGATTAGAAATTTTAAAAACTACGTGTGATGGTTTTAAATTAAGTGAAGAAGATTTTAAACTAAGAGGTTCTGGAGATTTATTCGGAACAAAACAAAGTGGAGATATGGCTTTTAAAATTGCAAACATAAGAGAAGACTATAAAATATTATTACAAGCTAATAAGGATTCAAAAGAGTTTTTAGAAAAAACACCACTTGAAAATTTAAAATTACGTGATATTTTAATAAGTAAAATTAAACAACAATAATGTAAAATAAAAAATAATTTGTAAAAATTTACCTCTTTATCTTGACTTAATTTGAAATTTATAATAAGATTTAGATGTATGGTTAAACCATACATACACTTACGGTTTTAGTGAGTGTATATTCAACCAAAACCCCCTGAAGAGAGCGAAAGCTCTCATTTTTGTTTATAAAAAATTGATACATAATCATTGTGTAAAAAAATCAAAAAAACAACTTTCTAAAATTTTTTGATTTTGAATATAACTATTTAAAAAATATGAGATTAAATTAATTAAAGTAAAAATTTAACTTAATTTAATACAAGATATAACAGTTATTTGATATAATATCTTTATAAGAGGAGGAATTTTGTATGTTAAAAGGAAAACCATTTGTAAAGTGGGCAGGTGGAAAAAGATGTATTGTTGATAAACTTGTAAAATTATCTCCTCATGATTATGATACATATTATGAACCTTTTGTTGGTGGAGGTGCTTTATTATTTGAATTATCACCAAAAAAAGCCGTAATAAATGATTATAATGAGGAATTAATGAATGTTTATAATTGTATTAAAGATGAAAATAAATTTATTTCTATGTGTAATGAATTAAATAAACACGAAGCAAATCATTCTGAAGAATATTATTATAAAATAAGAGATATAGATAAAGATAAGAAAAAGTATAGTAAGTTAGATGATTATAAAAGAGCTGCCAGAACAATTTATTTGAATAAGGCTTGCTTTAATGGTTTATATAGAGTTAATAGTAAAAATGAATTTAATGTACCATTTGGTAAAAAGTTAAAGGTTAATACTTATGATGGTGTAAATTTAGGTATTATTTATTCATTTCTTAATTTAAATGACATAAGGATTTTATCTACTGATTTTGAAAATTCAGTAAAAGATGCTAAAAAGGGAGATTTTATATATTTTGATCCTCCTTATGATTCTGATAAATCTATTTTTAATAGTTATACTGAAAATGGTTTTGGAAAAGAAGAACAAAAGAGATTATCAGAAGTGTTTAAAGATTTGGATAAAAGAGGTTGTTATGTGATGCTTTCTAACTATAATACTTCTTTAATTAAGGAACTTTATAAGGATTATAACTTTAATTATGTAGAAACACAAAGAAATATAGGTGCAAAAGCTAAAGATAGAGGTATCGTGGAAGAAGTAATTATTACAAATTTTAAAAATAAAGAAGGATTTTAAGGATAAAAAGATAATAATTAATATAGGAGGTAGTCTATCAGTGAAAAAGAAATATTATTATGAAACAGGTAATTTTAAACTTATTTTAGGTGATTCTTTAAAAGAATTAAAAAAAATAGAGCCTAAAAGTATTGATATGATATTTGCTGATCCTCCTTACTTTTTATCAGGTGAT
>CANRJE010000023.1 GCA_947630865.1 uncultured Bacilli bacterium
GTTGAGATTAACCATAATGTATCTCCCCAAATAACCTTGTAACTTCTTTGATCTTTATCAGTATCAATAGTTGTATTAGCAACCCATACTGAATAATCTACTTCTTTATCGTTTGATGCTGTTCCTGAATTGTTCGTGTTCTTATCACTATCTTCTTTATCATTTGAACTTGAACTATCTTTATCAGTCGTGTCTTTATCTTTTTCAGTACTTTCAGTACCTGTCTTATTTGACTCAGTTTCTTTATCACCACAACCTGTACTTAAGAACAATATTCCACTAAATAAGCATAAAATCAATAGTACCTTGGCATTAATTTTTAAGAATTTCATAAACCTCCTTATATCATTTACCTGTACAAATTAATCTTATCATATAAGTACTATTTTTTCTACAATTTAACACTTTTTTTACACATGTTTTTCTAATAGAAATTAAAATCTAACTCGCTTTTGTTTATTAATATCATCTATAGTTATTTTACTATTGTGAGGAACTGGTTTCCATGATACTTTTTTAAATAAAGCAATATATGTTGTATACCTACCAACAATATCAAAAATTGGCCAAAGAAGACTGTTAACAAATATTTTACTAATTGGCATTTTCTTAATTCTTTTTCTTTCTAAAAATAAGATATACCAAGGAACAATGATGTTTTCAAGATATGCTCCTATTCGATAGAAGAGTCTTGCCCATACACCAATTAAGAACGTTACAAAAATTGCTCCTACTCCTGAAGGTATTTTTATTTGAATATTAAAGAAATGTCTTAATATTTGAGCTAAATATGTTCCACCTGCAAAAAAATCAACACTATTCATATTAGTTGAATAAGCATATAAAGATCTAAGAATTAAAACTACTAAAATCCATCTAGTAATATTTATAACATTAGTTGGTAATAAATGCATAAATGTATCAAACATTATAAATCTATCTTTTAATGCAATACCTATCTTTTTATACCATGGGTGTTTTTTTTCTTCTTTACTCCATTTTACTTTAACAAATTTTCTTCCAAAGAAAATATTTCTAAATAATTTCCAACCTGACTCTTGAAAATTAATTAAAAGTCCTTTAGACCAACGTAGTTTTTGATTATAAGCAACTTTATAATTAGGAGTTTGTTCATCATAAAATTCCGCATCATTTTGATAGGAAATTCTATAACCTTGACTTACAGCATCAGCTGTTAATCCTCTATCTTCAGTTAAAGAAGTATAATGCCAACCATTTTCTACTATTTCGTTTGAAAATAAATAACCTGTTCCTTGAATATTCGTTGCTAATCTTAGAAAAGACCTTGCTCTATGATATGTTCTAATTGACCTTAACCAGTGAACTGCAAAACTCATTGTAATCCAATTTTCATCAATATTCTTGATATTTCTATATGATGTAATTATCTTCTCACCACTATCAAAAGCATCATTCATTTTAGTTATATAATCTCTTTTTAATAAGTTATCAGCATCAAAGACAAAATAACCTTCAAAAGACATTCTTCCATAATCTTCTTCAATTCTATCAAAAAGATATTCTAAAGCAAAACCTTTAGTCTTATATAAATCATCAAATCTTTCATAGCAAATTGCTCCATTTTTTCTAGCAATTTCTGCTGTTTTATCAGTACAGTTATCAGCAACTACAAAAATAGTTAATAAGTCACTTGGATAATCTTGTTTTTTAATACTATCGATTAAATTACCAATTACTGTTTCTTCATTACGAGCTGCTATTACTATTCCATATTTATGTTTTTTCTTAGCAGGTTTAAATTTTCTTGTAAAAAATATTCCAATCACAAAAAAAATACCTTGGTAAAAAACTAAAGCTGGTAACAACCAACCAATAAAATTATTTATGTCTCTAAATGTTGGATATAATCCACCTAAAAATCTAGCTATATTATCTAATAAATAAGTTATGAACCCCATTTTGTTTCCTCACTTCTAATTAACATAGACATTATAACATACTTCTAAATAATTTAAAAGAGAAAGATTTTTCTAATCCTTCTCTTGTTCTTCAGAATCTAAACTATCTTCAGGTTCTAAATTATTTGCTTCAAGTAATCTAATTAATTCATCTTTATTTAATTTAGAATAACCTTTAATGTTTTTATCTTTAGCTAAATCTCTTAACTCATCTATTGTCATATCTTCAAAAGTTGTATCCTTTGGTAATTCTTTATGTTCAACTAAATATTCGATTTGTTCTTTTGTTAAAGTTTCACGTTCTAAAAGAGCATCAGCAATCAATTTAACTAAATCGGCATTAGCTTTTAAAATCTCTGTTGCTTTTTTATAACATTCTCCAACTATTTTTCTTATTTCTTCATCTATTTCATGAGCAACAATATCTGAAAAATTTCTACTCTTATTGTAATCTCTTCCTAAGAAAACACCTTCTGTTTGATGTTCTAATTGAACAGGTCCTAAATCACTCATACCATATTCTGTTACCATGGCTCTTGCAATCTTCGTTGCTTTTTCAAAATCATTATGTGCACCAGTTGTAATTTCTCCAAAGTTAAGTTCCTCAGATACACGTCCACCAAGAAGTCCTGTAATTTGTTCTAGCAACTCTTTTTTAGTTTGAGTATATTTTTCTTCTTTAGGAACCATCATAGCATATCCACCTGCATAACTACGTGGAATAATAGTTACTTTTTGCACAACATTAGCTGAATTTAATTTTAATCCTAAAACAACGTGACCAGCTTCATGGAAAGATACCATTCTCTTTTCTTCATCAGTATATTTTTTACTCTTTTTAGCAGGTCCCATTAATACTCTATCAGTTGCTTCATCAACTTCACTCATTGTGATTGCATCTTTATTACGTCTTACAGCAAGAAGTGCTGCTTCATTAAGTAAGTTCTCAAGATCTGCTCCTGAGAAACCTGGAGTTCTTTTAGCAAGATTACTTAATGTTACATTTTTATCTAAAATCTTATTTCTAGCATGAACAGCAAGAATTTCTTCTCTTGCTTTAACATCTGGTAAGTTAACCGTTACTTGACGGTCAAATCTTCCTGGACGAAGTAAGGCTGGATCTAAAACATCAGCTCTATTAGTTGCTGCAATAATAATTATTCCTTCATTAGCTCCAAAACCGTCCATCTCAGTTAATAATTGGTTTAAGGTTTGTTCTCTTTCATCATGTCCTCCACCTAAACCAGTTCCACGTTGACGTCCAACAGCATCGATTTCATCAATAAATATTAAACAAGGTGCATTGTGTTTTGCTTGACGGAACATATCTCTTACACGACTAGCTCCAACACCTACGAATAATTCAACAAAGTCAGAACCACTTATATAGTAAAATGGTACATTAGCTTCACCTGCTACTGCTCTAGCAAGTAAAGTTTTACCTGTTCCTGGAGGTCCTACAAGTAATACTCCTTTTGGAATTCTTGCTCCAAGTTTAGTAAATCTTTTTGGATTTTTTAAGAAATCAATTAATTCTTTTAATTCTTCTTTTTCTTCTTTTAATCCAGCAACATCATTAAATGTAACTTTCTTATTGCTATCATCAAGTTTTGCTCTACTTTTTCCAAAATCAAATGATTTATTGTTACCTCCAACTTGTTTAGAAATAATAACAAACATTAATATTCCAATTAGAATGATAGGCAAGAAGTTAAATAAAACGATAAGCCACATACTACCATTTGGGTCACCCTCAGCATTAATAGAAAAATCATATTTTTCATTAGCAAGAGTAATTTGATCCATAACTTTTTCAGAAATTGGAACAGTTAAATGAAACGTTTCTTTTTCTCCATAATCTTTAAGTTTACCAGTTATTTCATAAACTCCACCATCAATACTAGGTACAATTTTTACTTCTGATACTTCATTATTATTCAAATTATTAATAAATTTATCATAAGTTAATTCATTAACTTTAACATTATAAACATTAAATAAATAAATAACAACAAGCATTAATACTATAAAAATAGCATAAGGTATAATTCCTTTTCTTATATCTTTTTTATTCATAAAATTCCTCCTTACAAACATTTAAATATTATATCACATTTTTCTTTATTTTGACTATCATATTTTGATTTTTTTAATTTTGGTATCCAAACTACTAACCCATTACTATCAACAACAACAGGATAACTAACTCTTTCCTCTTTTTTTATCTTTTTATCAATAAAAATATCACTTACTTTTTTACTACCATCTACCCCTTTTAATTCTATCTTATCTCCATTTCTTTTATTCCTTACATATAAAGGTAATTTAATATCTGAAGACGATAAATGCAAAGTATCATTTCCATTATCATTTCCATCATATTCAAAAAAAGAAAAACCATTTAAAAGTTTTAATCCATTTTTTAATTCAAAACAATAATCTTTTAATACTTCTTTATTTGTTTCAAAATATAAATAATTATATTCAATTAAAACTTTAATATTATTAGGTAAATTTAATTCACTTCCACTTTTATTTTTCTTAATCAAATTTAATATTAAATCAATATGTTTACTTTTTATATTAGATAAATCACTATATAAAGAACCTAAAATTTTCTCTATTAAACATTTTCCAATATATGCATCTAATTGTTTAAATAATAAAATATCTAACTTCCTATCCTTATAAGTATTATTATAAGCATTATCTAAAACTTTTTCAATATAATTATTACACTCATTAATGGTATTACTAAATTTTAAAAATTTTAAATGAACATTTTTTTCTTCTTCTTTTAGAAATGGCAATACATTTTTTCTATATCTATTTCTTGTATATTTATCTGAAAAATTACTTTTATCTATTCGATACGGAATATTATTAGCTTCTAAAAAGTTCAAAATATCATCTTTAGTAACATATAATAAAGGTCTTACAATCAAATATGTTTCCATATTTGTTATTAATGGTATTCCTTTATAACCATTTAATGTTGAACCTCGAACTAATCTCATCAAAATTGTTTCTATTAAATCATCGCCATGATGAGCAGTCATTAAATAAGATGCATTATATTTATCAATTAAATCTTTATAGAATTTATAACGTATCTCTCTTGCTTCTTTATGAAAATTACCATTTTTATATTCTTCTATTCGCATACTTTCAAATATAATGTTATGCTCATGACAATAATTTCTTAAGAACTCTTCTTCTTCTTCACTTTCTTTTCTCTTTTGATGATTAATATGAGCAACAATTATTTTAAACCCTATCTTTTTTTCCAATTTTTCTAAAAGATACAAAAGGCACATAGAATCTGGTCCAGCACTAACTCCAATTACAACACCATCTTCTTTAGTCAAATTAATTTTATTTTCTAAAAAATCAATTACTAATTGCATTTCTTTCACCTGATTTGTATTTTACTAAACTTAAGTTGTTTTATCAAGTCTAAAATTATCTTTTCTTTTGATATTTTTTAATGTCTTCCTCTAAAAAACTTGTTAAAATTTGATAAGTTTTAGGAGCTATCTCTTCTAATTTTTCTCTTTCTGATGGATATAAGTAATAATGAAAAAAGCAATCAGCAAAATATTCTCTAGGATCGTTTAAATAATCTTTTACTTCATAACCTGATAATCTTGTTAAACATTTTAAAATAGAAGGAGCTTCCTCTAAAATAATTTCTTCAAATCCATAATATTTAGATATAAGATTTGGAAAAAAATCCGAAAAATTATAATCTTCTAAATTCCATATTCCATGATTAACATTATTACTTAAAGTATTATCATATGCATGTCCTAATTCATGAATAATAACAACCTCAGAATTAACAAAAATCCTTATGCTATTATAAATAGAGTTATAATAACCATTACCATTATTTTTTAAATACATACTGCTTAGTTCTTTATTTTCTTTTATAATTATAGGTGTTTCTACAACTTTTAAAAGAATTTCTGAATCAATCATTGAAGCCCAAGTTATAGTATCATCTAATGACTTTAACATTTTATAATCTATTTCTCCTTGATAGACTAGATAAAAAGTAAAAGGAATATCTTTTATGTTGATATTTACTTTTAAAACTGATACCGAAGATGGTGTAAAACTTATATATTTAAATATTTGTAAATCCAATCCCTTTATCCATTTAGCATTTTTAAAATCATCAACTTTAAAATTTTGAAATGTTTCCTTCATTAATATATCTTCTAAATTTCTTTTATTTTTTTTATTCAATAAAATAGATTTATTTAATGATATACTTCCTACTGCTATCATAGTTGTTAATGTTAAAGAAGTTATTATTTTTTTAAATTTTTGACTTTTCTTTCTGTTTAATTTCATGAAACACCTTTTCTTAATAACTCACTATTATAAAACTAAATAGTATAAAAAAGCAATAAAAAACAATATCATTTTGATATTATTCTTCATATCTTAAATAATAAGTTTCAGGAACATCTAATTGCATAGAATAATTATAATTTTTTAATGTTTCTTTTAATTCATCTTGTTCCTTAAAATCTATAATTAAAATTTTATTAGTTGTTGAATATTTCTTGTATATTTCTTTAAGAAAAGTACTATTTTTAAATAAATTTATTTTATTTCTTTTAAAATCAGGATATTTTGTTTCTGTTAAAATATCATATTTCATTTGATGAAAGTCAACAAGAATATTTATTTTTTTACCTTCTACTGTTCCTTCTTCTATATATAAATCATCTAAATTATAAACTTTTTTATTTATTTCTATTTTACCTTTTCGATAAAAATCAACAAACTCTAAATCAAATTTATCTAAATTAGCTTTTTCAATTTTTTCTAAGTATTGTTCTCTTTTCTCTAAAAACTTTAGATGTTGTTCTTGAACATCTGTTTTGGAAGCTATAATTTTTCTATATAACTCTTTAGTCAAGCGAATATTTCTATAAGCCATTAAACTATTTAATTTTAAATTTTTAGCAAATTTATTTTTATTCTTCTTTAGAGTCATTTTCTTCACCTCCATTTGCCATATAAAGGTCAGGATTTAAAACTTCATTAGGAAGGGGTACTTCATCAACTAAATTATGGTATTTTGTTGTAAGATTATAAAGATTTTGCCAAGTTTCTTTAACACTATCAATTGCTTTAAAAACATTATCAATATAATCAATTGTATAAATTTCATCGCTATAATCTTCTTTTGTTGTATTAACTTGAAAATCAACTTTGTTTAATTCACTTATAATTATCTCACTATCAGTTGCTATAATATCATTATTAGTTCCTGAAACATTTGTATATTCTTTCATCATTACTGTCCCTCCCAAAATTCATAACGTCCATATTCAATTCTACATGCTTCTAAATTTGGACTATCATAACCTAAAGAAGCTAAGAGTCTTGCATAAATTGGAGGACAAACATTACTAAATCTTTCTCTCTCTTCTGGGTGAAGAAAATATTGACAGAAACAATCAGCAAAAAATTCAGGAGCTTTTTCCTTATAATCGCTTACTTGATAACCAGAAACATTTGGAAAGGCATTTTTAAAATTTTCAGACTGAGTTGCTGCTAACCAATACCAATCTTCTTGCTCTTTTACATCTATATTGTCTTGCTCCAAATAGATAAGTGCTACTTGATGAGCATCATAAGAATGACCAAACTCATGTATTATAGAAGCTTTATTACCACTTTGACAAGGACATATGCTAATAGTATCAAGCATTTCACGATAATAAGCTGAATAATGGACCTTAGAAAACTCAATATCAATATCATTACTTGCCTTAAAAAGCAACTGAGTACTATTTATTTGCTCTAAAATATCACCCGGAATCATTGTCATATACTCTATTCTTTTATCGCTTTCTTCTAGTAAAAGGTTTCTATTAAATTTTTCATCATTAGTATCATATATAAAATAACTTTCAAACTCAACTCCATTTATAGTCAAAGTATATTTTTCAATATTTAAACTTTCGGAATCTCTTAAATAATTTCTTGCTATAAAGTTATCTCTTTCTTCTCCCTCTAATAAAACTAATTTAGATGTATCAATATATTCATAACATTCTAGTTTGCTAACAATACTTAAAAACTCATTTGAGGTTGCTTCCGTGACATTTAAGCTTTTAATTATTGCTTGATTTGGATTATCTATAGAAGATGCATTTATATAATCTAAAACGTGTAATAAATTTTTAATTGCAAGTTCTAAAGCATCACATTTATCTGAAAGTCCCCATGAATATTCGTCCCATTCAGCATAATCTTTTCTATAAGCACTTTCATTAAGTACTCCATTAACATAATAATCTGAACGAGAAGGTTCTCTATAACTTGATAACACTAGTTCCCGACGAGTTTCTTTATAATTTTTTAATTCTTCTTTAATTTGTTTATATGTATCTTCGGATTTTTGAAAAAGAGTGCTTAGACTATCTTCAATTGCTTTTAGTTCTTTTAAACATTGTTCTTTACCTGATAAAAAACAAGAAACTACAGAATCTTCCCAACATGATGTATCAACTTTTTGAAGTTTTAATCTAATAGTTTCTATATTTTCATATAAATTTTTAACTGGATTTTTGATAATACAAGAACAAGCATTACTTATTTCTTTTTCAAATTTAGCAATTGTTTCATCATTATATAAGTTTATATCTGTCATATTTCACCTCTAAAGCAATAATCCTTTTAATTATTACTATCTTCTTCTGGTATTCTAATTATTATTTCACCATCTTTTGAATAAAAATACTTTTCTCTTGCATATCTTGCTAAATAATCTGGATCTTTTAATTTATTAACATCATTTTCTAATTCTTTCTCTTTATCTTGTAAAGCTATTAATTTATCTTCTAGATTTTTCTTTTCTTGATATTTATTTGCTATTTCTAAAATTACATTGGTAATAGTAAAGCCAACAAGCAATATTAAAACAATTGACGTTAATCCAAATGTAAAGATACGTTTAGTAGTTCTTTTAATATGTTTCTTTTGTTTAGCCATACTGTCACCTTCCTGTTATGTTGATTATACCAAAAAATGCTTGATTTTTCAAGATAAGTTAAACCATAAAAGTGTCAAGTAAACACTTATTTTTCAACCACCCGTCCTAATTTTACGAAAGAGGAAATTATATAAAAAGAAACTTATCAAAAATATAAAAAATAAATAAATGTGTATAATGCCATTATTAATTAAAAATAGCAAATAAAAGTATAAAATGCTATTTAATATTACAAAGAAAAAATTAGTAATAATATTAATAACAAAATGCTTTGTAAAAAGAATTTTATATAATAAATTAAATGTTAAAGAAAAATAAATACCAAATAAAAAAGTGTAAGCAATCGATTGAATTTGTAAAATTAAACTCATTTGAATAGCCTACTAATAACAGAATTTTCTTTATTCTTTTTATTTACCTCATCAATATAAGCCATACTATTAACCATTCCTTTAATAGTTACTACTCCTTGCATCGTATCAAGTTTAATAAGTTCAAGTCCTTCTCCTTTTAACACAACATATCCCATAACAGTTTCAATTAAAAATTCTTCACTATCAAAACTATCAATTTTTTTAACTCCACTTAAAGTTACATTTTTTCTTTCAACTAAATTAAAAACATGATTGTAATTATGTATTTCTCTATCTCTTTCCATATATCCTCCAATTAAGTTTATTAAATTAGTTAAAAAAAAAGACCAAAAGGTCTATTCTTCTTCTTCGTTATTTACAGGCTCTTCAACTTCAGCTTTTTCATAAGCCTCTAAGATAGCATCTTCAAACATCTTTCTTGTTTCACGATTGATTGGATGAGCAATATCTTTGTGTCCTCCTGGAACTTTCTTGCTAGGCATAGCTATGAATAAGCCATTATCTCCGTCAATAATACGAATATCACGAACTACAAAGCAATCATCTAATTGTACTGTAGCACGTCCTTTCATACGTGATCCTTCTTTTTCGAATCTTCTGACATCAACTGATGTTATTTTCATGTGTAATCCTCCTTTTGAACTCCATGTTCTATGTTAATCATATAATAGTTTTTAAAAAAATGCAATTATTTTTTGTAAATTTTTGACAAATTTAATATTTTTATTTTCTTTTTAATTTCATAGTTAGAAAAAAATATATCTCTTTTGATATTAGATATATTTTATTAATTAAGTTAAACTTCATATGAATAATTTTCTGCTAAGCCAGAAACCGTCATACTTCCATCAGAATTTCTAGTAACGTCATATGCATTTCCTGCTGTTTCAAATGCGGTAATACTTGGTAAAGTTGAGGCATCAACACCATTTATAGTTACTTGATCACCATTTACTGTAAGTGCACTATTAGGTATAACCACCCAAACTTTTTTACCTGATATATAACCAGTTCCACTTGTTCCAGATATTCCTGTACCCATAGAAATAGCTTGACCAGTATATGCTCCAGAACCAGAATCAGCAACATAAAAATTACCATTTCCGTCATTTCCTGTAACAGCAACAAAGTGGCCTCTACCTTTTAAACTTAAGCAAACAGCACCACCTGCATTAGTAACTGCTTCTAGTGCTTCTTGACTCATTGTTCCACCACTATTCCAATCAAATTCTATAATACTAATATCTCGATATGCATTTGTTATATCTCTTGATATTTTAGAAGAATCATATTGATTATACGCAAGACCTGCACTGTAATAAGTAGTCTTGCTTCTTCCACCGCCTAAAGCATATAAACTATCTAGTAATTTACCAGGGTCTATTGAAATATTAGTTCCATAGGCATTACTTAATGCACATGATATAGCTGTTGCAAAGGAACACACACCACAACCACTAGTATGAATATTTTTACCATTTGGTCCAAACGGAATACTTCCATAAGGACTATTTCTTCCTTGAGAAAATCTTGTATAGAAAGGACTAGTATCAGAAGCATATAAACTTATTAAATCCTGCATTTGACTATCAGTTGCTAATAGCATTGCTGAAAATGAAAAATATTTTGGATTATATATTTGAGGAATTGTTGATAATTTAAATCCTGCCGTTTCATGAGCAGAAACTTCCATTCCATTAATTTGATCTAATATTCCTTTATATTCTTCTATTGCCTCAATACAATTAGTACACTCAGTTGTAACGTTCGTTAAAGCTGTTTTCCATCTATCACAAGCAGAATCATATCCAGGATAAGTTTTTACAACTCTTTGTGTCCCATCAGCATTAGTTTCCATATGAGCTTTTTCAAAGCTTTCTTTTACTGGTTTACTATTATATATATTTTGATAATTTTGATTAGCTTGTTTTAAATTTTCTAATTGTAAATTTAACAAAATATAAACGTTTTCGCCTTCAACAAACACAGAAGCTATACTATCTATAATATTTTTTAATTTATTAGCACAACTTTCTTTATTTCTTAAAAAAGTAGAAGAAGCAGAATCGTCCCAAGAAGTAACTGTTATTCTATCTAAATTAGCTTTAATTCCTTCTATCTCACTTCCTAAAACTGAACAGCGATTAGCTGATATACAATCACAAGCTTCAATCACTTCATCATGAAAAGACTTATAAGGTGAATAATAATCTTCCATAATTATGCCTCCTTATCCGCTGATATATAATCTACTAAATCCTCTGTTTTCATAGTTCTAGATTTTTCTAATTCTGTATATTTACTTAAAGCATCTCTTGCAAATTTTAATTGCTTTCTAAGTGCTAAAGGTGCACCTTCAGATACTTTTTTTAAATAAGGAACGTATTCATTATCTATCTTCGTTTTTTCATTTGAAAACCATTTTCTATCATCTAATGTTACAGTTGCTTGATAAATATTAGTTAGTATACTTTCAAGCTCGTTTATATCTTTTTCTATCTCTGAAAAAGTATTCTCTAAAGCTTGTGCATCTATACTTATATTATATTCCGCCATTTTCTTCACCTCCTAAAGTTTCAAGAGGCAATGTTTCAGAAATAGGATTAGTTGCTATAGGTTCATTATTTACCATTCCAAAATCTTTCTTGGCAGTATTTAAATTATCTTGATCATGTTCAGATACTGTTTTCATATAGTTTCCATAATACTCTAAATTCTGTTCAACAGAATCTAATTTACTTATTATTTCTAAAAATTTTGCAATAATAGCCTCAGCATCTTTTCCTTGATAACTATTTCTAATTTCATTAACATGATTTATTAAATTATTTTGAACCGTTTTTAGTTCCGAATTTTCAGTTTCTGTATAGCTACCAACGCTACCAATTGCAACTGGATCTCTTCTTTTTTTCATAACTCACCCTTATTTCTTTTTATTGTAAATATTTTGAATAAACATAAGCAGATTGACCATTATATTCTATTTTTGACCAACCATTTTCTTGATATTCTAAAACCTTAATTTTATCTCCATGGTTTAATTTTCCTATGATATTGCTATCATTGATTCCTGGAGTTGATCTAACTCTTAAAGAACTATTTGGATCATTTAATTTTATTGTATATTCTTCTTTAGCTACTGAAGCAGTTGGTTGAGGACTTGCTCCACCACTTGAACTTCCACTTGGAGCACTCGCTGAGCTAGGAGTTGAAACGGTTGGTGATTGTTGATTAGTACCGTTTGTTGTACCATCGGATACTTTTAAATATTTAGTTGCTACGTATCTAGTTTCTCCATTAATTTCAACTTTAGTCCATTCGCTATTTGCATCATAATCGATAACTTTAACTGAATCTCCTTTTTTAAGTTGAGTAACAACTTCACTAGATGTACTTGCATCACTTCTAACATTTAAAGAACCACTATTAATGTCAACAACCGCTTCGGTTTCAAGATATTGGTCAAAAACACTTGCTTGAATAGGAGATTCTGGTTCTACAACTATATCAACTTTATCTTGATATGTTGAAGCTATATTTTTACATTCATCAAAGTATTCTTTAGCACTATCATAAGCTTTAAAAATATTACCAATATAATTAGTTATTTTTTGTTCTAATGAATATGTTCCAGAGTCAGTTGATAAATTAAAATTAACAATACCAAGTTCTCCTCTTACAGCATCACTATCCGTAGAGACAACCTCATCATTTGTTCCCTCAACAGGAGCATAGCTTTCAGCCATAGTGAACCTCCTTTTACCTTTTAATTTTTATTATTCATCTAATAATTCATTAGCTTTGGATGCTAAAGTTGTAGATAAATTAGAATATGTCTCAGCTGTTTTATCTAAAAATGTTGCATAAGATTCCATTGATTCTGTAAAACTATCATATCTCTTTTTTAAATTATTATATTTATTTACAAGAGCATTTGCAGCTTCACCAGCATAACTATCTGGAATTTTAGCAAATTCTTGACTTACACTATTTAATATTTCGTTCATACTTTGAACTTGTTTTCTTATCTCTGAAGCTCTTTCTTTTAAGACTTCTGGAGATACTGTTAATCCATTTGGCATTTTTCTTTCCTCCTTTTAATTTCCTGTTTGCCCAGCTTGACTAGCGATTTCATCTTGAGTTCTACTAATTAAATTAGCAGATTCTCCTAAAAAGTTTGAATAGTCAGTGATAACTCTTGCTAAAGAAATCATATCATCTTTATAACTATTAGCTGTATTTGCATAAGCTAAGTTATCGCTTCCTTTCCAATCACTTTGCAGACTGTCGATTACTTCATAAATATCATCAACACATACTGCATATTCTTCTGCTAAATTAGATACCCGTACAGCAATATTAGCCATATCTTGGTATTCAGCTCTAATTTGTTCCATCGTATAACACCTCCATATTTTATTATAAAGACATAAATTCTATTAGTCAATTAGATTAACTAGAACTTTACATAAAAAGACAAAAAAAAGACCATTCAAGGTCTTAATTAGGCTCCTACTTGGTCATGTGCTGTTACTTTAATTTTTAATGAGTAATAAACATTACTGTAAACTTCTCTTTCATCTTGTGCTTCACCTTCTAAACAACCATTAGTTTCTTTAGTTTCATCTAAACCACATTTTTTAGGAACATCAGTTGGATTTTCTTTTTTAGAACTTGCTCTATAGTTAGCTCTTGCATCAGTATCAGAAATTTTTACATCTTTATCAACCCACATTTGAACACTATATTCATGATCAATTGATTCTCCTGCTGGTAAAGTACCTTTAGCAATTTCAAAACCTGAAGCACTATCACCTGCTATTGCTCCATCAGTTCCACCATAACTACCACTAATTGTTGGAGTTCCTGTTCCTCCACTACCTTTAGTAATTTCAGCAAATACTCTAATTTCAGAATCCTTCATACGAGTTTTAGAAGCTTCTGCATCTCCTTGAATACCATAAACTGTATATTCTATTGGATTAGAACCAGCTCCTAGTTCTCCTTTTATTGAAAAAGTAAATGCAGCATTTTCTTTTCCTTTTTCTGTCGTAGCTGGGAATTGATTAGTTAATTCAACACTATTATTATCTGCATAAACAAAGTTAATTTTACCAGTTGTAATAACGTTATTAGTTGTTCCTGTTCTTGAATAAGTAAAAAACGCATAAGTTACTCCTACCACTACAACAATTAGCAATGCTACTCCTACAATAGAAAAAATTATTTGTTTAGATTTGTTTTGATTATTATCCATATCTATAATCCTCCATATCATATACTAAAATCTTAACATAGTTTTTTTTATTTTACAATATACTTTTTATATCTTTTCAATCATTTGACACTTTTAATAACCCCATCGTTCAATTTTAAAAGTTATGTTATATGATCTACCTATATTTTTAGTTGCTGCTTCACTTTCATATAATAAATCCATCGTTAATCCTGTAATTGCACTACCTCTATCTAAAACAATACCGTAAAAATCTCCATTAATGTGTTTAAAATTATGAACTTTAACAATACTTCCACAAGGAATACTTTTATCTGCTGCTAATATTCGAATTTTACCATAAGTAGCATCATCATAATAAATATTTCCATTTTTTACATTAGGATGTGGTGAACAACCTAAATTACCACTACACCCTGGACAATCTGGTCCATACCCAGTTAAAGTTCCTTCAAATTCTATTATTTCGTCCTTTTTATTCTTTAACTCTTCAATGGAAGCAATTTTTAAAATTTTAATAGGAGGAACTATTTCTTTTTTAAAACGATTTAATTCCTTAATTCTTGATGTTTCAACCGACTTAACTATATTTATATTATCTACAGTATAAGTTTCTTTTATATTACTAGATGCTACCATAAACAATAAAAATATAACAAAAAATAAACTTCCAAAATAAATTATTATCGAACTAGCTTGCTTCTTCATATGTTTCAAAGTAAACCACCTCTATGATAAAAATATATCACTTTTAGTTACTTTAGTCAAACAAAATATATCTGTGATATAAACCGTATTTTTTTGTGCAATTTTAAAACTTTTTTTATTATAAATTTTATATATTTTGATGATAAAAAATTAAATT
>CANRJE010000024.1 GCA_947630865.1 uncultured Bacilli bacterium
GAGAGTTAGAACTTGTAACTTCTGCTTTTGGACAAGGAATAAGTGTAACTCCTATTCAACAAGTAACAGCTGTTAGTAGTGTTGTTAATGGTGGTAACTTATATAAACCTTATGTTGTTAAAAGTATTAATGAGCCAACTACCAATAGTGTCATTTTAAATAATACGAAGACTTTAATTAGAAAGACTATAAGTAAAGAAACAAGTGAAACAATGAAGTATGCTCTTGAAAGTGTTGTCGCAAGAGGTGGAGGACGATATGCTTACATTGAAGGATATCGAGTTGGTGGCAAAACAGGAACAGCTCAAAAGGTTAAAGATGGAGTTTATCTGGATAATAATTATATCATGAGTTTCATGTCAGTTGTTCCTAGCAATGATCCTAAAGCTATTCTTTATGTTGCAATTGATAACCCTAAAAATACAGCTTTACTTTCAAGTTACACAACAGCACCTGTTGCAAGACGAATCCTTTTAGATATAATAGATGCTCTTGATATTAAAAGACAAACAGGAGCTATTGAAAAAGTTCGTTATTGGGATGATGAAATTTATTATACATTACCTAACACAATTGGCAAAACCAAAAGGGAAGCAGGGAATTCTTTATTTTATTATAATGTTGAATATTCTGGAAGTGGTGAGAAAGTAATTGAACAAAGTCCTAGTCCAGGAACTTATTTAGCTGCTGGTTCAACAGTTAGATTATTACTTGGAAATTAATATTTCAAAGTAATATTAACTATATTATAACTTTTTAAATAAATATATCTTTAAGAAAAATAATAAGATAGATATTATTTAATAGAAAAAATGAATATTTTATGTCTAAATATTATTTAACTTTATTATTTTTTTAGCAAATTCCATATTGATATTTTAAAAAGTAAAAAAATATTATATAATTAAATTGTTAGGAGTTAATATGAAAGACGATGTCAAAGATGAATATAAAAATATAAAAAAAGATTTTAAGAATCATAATTTAAAAAAACAGATACCTAATTTATTAACTGCTTCTAGGTTACTTTCACCATTTATATTAATACCACTTATTTATTATGAAAAACTTTTACCAGCTGTTTTTGTAGTTATTATGTTTTCTTTAACTGATGCTTTCGATGGATATTTTGCTCGAAAGTATGAAGCTGTTAGTTTATTTGGTAAATATTTAGATGCTTTTTCTGATAAAGTTTTTGCTTTAAGTTTGCTAATTCCAATTGTTTTAAAAGTAACTTTAAATAAAGAATCTTATGGATTAGTCATGACAAGTATTATTTTAGAACTTATAATTGGAATTTTGAATTTATATTCTTTCTTTAAAAATTTAAAACCAGAGTCAACTAAAGTTGGTAAGATAAAAACGATTTTCTTATTTTCTTTACTTGGAATTTTGTATTTAAATAAGATAATAAAAATTAGAAATATTTATATTTTAATATTTATTCTAATTGTAATTATCTTCCAAATAGCTACAATTATTTCTTATATTTTTCAAATAAAAAAAAGAAAAGCTATCTTTTCTTCCTAATTACACTTTCATTACTTCTACCAACTAGGTAATCAAGACTTATATTAAAATGCTTGGCAAAGGCATAAGCAAAAGCTGTTAAAATTAACGTTTTATTATTTTCATAAGAACTAATATTAGACTGTGAAGTATTTAAAATCTTAGCAAGTTCTGCTTGTTTAACTTTATTTTCAAGTCTAATTTTTTTTAATCTATAACTGATTAATTTACGATCTAATTCAATAATTTTAGTTGTTGGATAATTAAACTTTGTTAATCCACATATATAATCCATACTTACATTGAAACTATTACAAAAATTGTTTAAATGTTTAAGAGGAATAATATGTTCTCCAGTTTCAAAATAATTATAACTAGATTTGCTAACTTTTAAAATTTTAGCCATATCACGTTGAGATAAGTCAAAAGAATCTCGAATACTTTTTAAATCATAAAACATTTACTACCACCACCTTGATTTTCTCACTAAAAATATGGAAAACCCTGTTTTGTCCACAGATTATGATATTAATACTTTTCCTTAATTAAGATGTGCAGTTCTTGACAATTTATAAGGTGATTTGTATAATAAATTTAGATTTAAAGAGGTGACTTTTATGTCAAAAATCATATTAACAGGGGATAGACCAACTGGTAAACTTCATATAGGACATTATGCTGGTTCAATTAGAAAAAGATTAGAGCTTCAAAATACTGATTTTGATAAAATGTATGTTATGATTGCTGATTCTCAAGCTTTAACTGATAATTTTTCAAATCCTTCTAAGGTTAGAGATAATGTTATGGAAGTTGCTCTTGATTATTTATCTTGTGGTATTGATCCTAAAAAAGTTACAATTTTTGTTCAATCAATGATTCCTGAATTAACAGAATATACTTTTTATTTTTTAAATTTAGTAACATTATCAAGATTAGAAAGAAATCCAACTGTAAAATCAGAACTTAAACAAAAAGAATTTGAAACGAGCATTCCTGTTGGTTTTTTATGTTATCCTGTTAGTCAAGCTGCTGATATTACTCTTTTTGAAGCTAATTTAATACCAGTTGGTGATGATCAATTACCAATGATTGAACAAACTAATGAAATTGTAAGAAAATTTAATAGTTTATATGGAGACACTTTAAAAGAATGTGAAGCTGTTTTACCAGAAAATGAAAAATCTTTTAGACTTCCAGGAATTGATGGTAAAAATAAAATGAGTAAGTCTCTTGGTAACTGCATTTACTTAGCTGATGATAGTAAAACTGTTTATGAAAAAGTTATGAAAATGTATACTGATCCTAATCATATTAATGTAAATGACCCAGGGCAAATAGAAGGTAATGTTGTTTTTATCTATCTTGATGTATTTGCCAATGATTCACATTTTGAGAAGTATTTACCTGAATTTAAAAATTTAAATGAATTAAAAGAAGCTTATCAAAAGGGTGGAGTAGGTGACGTTAAAATAAAAAAATTCTTATATAATGTTTTAGAGGAATTATTAACACCTATTAGAGAAAAAAGACAAGAACTTGAAAATAACTTAGATTATGTTTATGATGTTTTAAAAGAAGGAAGTAAAGAAGCAAGAGTTGTAGCTAAAGAGAATTTAAAGAAATTAAAACATGCAATTAAAATAGATTATTTTGATTAAAGGGAATTTTATTCTCTTTTTTTATAATTTCCTTAAAAGTATATTGCTTGAAAGAGAATATTAAATACCACTTTAGTTTAAGATTTTTCATATTGTTTAAGATTTTTATTCGTGATATAATACAATTGAAAGTTTTTTATGGGAGGTTATATGGGAAAATTCATAGTAATTGAAGGAACGGAATGTTCTGAAAAAGAGGCTCATAGTGATTCGGTTGTTGATGAATTAATAAAGATGGGTTATAAAGCAGTTCGCTTAAGATTTCCTAATTATAATACTCCAACAGGAAAGATAATTGGTGGACCCTATTTAGGACGTAAAGAAATATCTGAGAGTTGGTTCCCAGAAGGGTCACATAATTTAGATCCTAAAGTTGCTTCTTTATACTATGCTGCTGATAGAAAATATAATGAAGGTGAAATCAAAAAATATTTAGATGATGATTATTTTGTTATATGTGATAGATATGTAAGTAGTAATATGGCTTATCAAGGTAGTAAAATAAAAGATGATGAAGAAAGATTTCATATGTATGAATGGATTGATAAATTAGAATTTGAACTTTTAGAGTTACCAAAACCTGATAAAACAATTTTTTTACATGTTCCATATACATATGCTTCTAGAATAAAAAAAGAGAGTGGAACACTTGATGATTATGAAAAAAATGAAGAACATTTGATTAATTCTGAGACAGCTTATATTGAGTTATCGGCTATTTACAATTGGAAAAATATTAAATGTATTGATAATAATAAAATGCGTGATTATGATGAAATAAATAAAGAAATACTAGAAAGTTTAAAAGAATTGGAGGATTAAGATGTATAAAGGTATTTTATTAAAACTAAGTGGGGAATCTCTAATGAGTGATTCTGAAAATATTAATAAGGATAATACAAGACAGATTGCTAAATTAATAAAAAGAGTTCATGAAATGGGTATTAATGTTGGTATTGTTGTAGGTGGTGGAAATTTCTTTCGAGGAAGAAGTCATCAAGATATGGAAGCAATTAATGCTGATAGTATGGGAATGCTTGGAACAACAATGAATGCTTTAGCTCTTCGTGATGCATTTGATAAAGAAGGAATTAAAAATGTAATTTTTTCACCATTTGATTTTCATGAATTAATAGAATTTCATTCTGAAGAAGAATTAAAGAAAATGTATAAAGAAGGAACAGTTATAGTTTTTAGTGGAGGAACAGGTCATATTGGTTGTTCAACAGATACTGCTGCTTCCATGAAAGCAATTTTAATTGATGCTGATGTGATTATAAAATTAACTAATGTTGATGGTGTTTATGATAAAGACCCAAATAAATATGATGATGCTAAAATGTATAAAAAACTAACTTATGATGAAGTTTTAAATAATCCTGAAATAAAAGTTATGGATCTTGCTTGTATTAAAGATTGTAAAGAACATAATAAAGATATTTTAGTTATCAATTTTTCTAATCAAGAGAATTTAATTAAAGTATTAAATGGTGAAAATATTGGTACGGTGATAACAAGTGAGTAATGAAGAGAAGTATAAAACTTATAAACGTAAGAAAATTTTTAAATATTTAGTAATGTTTTTAAGTTTTGCAACGATTACTTTAGAAGCTTTTGCCTTATTTCAAGTTATATCATTTTTATGGGGATTAGGAACTTTTGCTCTTCTATATATTGTTAAGTATTTTTATTATAATCCTGATTTTTCTTTAAAAAAGAAGAAAAATACTAATGAAAAGATAAAAGAACAAGAAACTAAGACTAAAAATAAGAAAGAAAAAAAGACTAAGTCTAATAAGAAATAAGAGATTAATTAAAATATTAAATAAATAGTGCGATTGAAATTACAATAAAGAAAAAATGATAGTTTTGATATAATATGAACCTATCATTTTTTAAAAAAGGCTTCTTGAGATTAAAAAAATTAAAAAAAGAAATTCAATAAATAAAAGAAATAAATTTACTTTGGTAAAAACAAGTAAAATAATAAATAATTGATAAAAACAGATAATTAAAAAAATACTTATGATTATGTTGTATAAGATACTTGTTTTTCTTCTTGTTCTACACATATTACAGTAGCAGAACATTCCGTGATTTTTCTTTTTAAACATAGGTATCACCAATATATTTTATGATATTTTTAATAATTGGTATAGTTTTTTTTAAATAATTTGTGTATAATAAAATTAAGGTGAGAATATGAGGAGAAGGAGAAGATTAAAATTAAAAATAAAAAATATTGCAATACTTTTAGTTTTTGTTTTAGTAATTGTTTTAGGTGTTAAATTTATTGGTAATAGTTCTGGAAAAGAGAAATTAGAATTAAAATCAGATTTTAAAAATATGAAATTAAGTGAAGTTGAGACTTATGCTAAGGAACATGATTTAAAAATTGAAAAAAGTTATGAATATAATAGTTTAGAAAAAGATTATGTTATTGAAAGTACATTAAAAGATAAAACTTTAACATTAGTTATTTCTAAAGGTGAAATAAGTAAAGAAGAATTAAAAGAAAAAGGTGTTAATGAACTTGGAAAAGTTCCTATTATGATGTATCATGGTATAGTAGATGAGGAAGCTAAATATACCGGAGGAAATGTTGATAAAGATGGATATACAAGAACAAGTGATGCTTTTCTTAAAGATTTAGAGTTTTATTATGAAAAAGGTTACCGAATGGTAAGATTAGAAGATTATATAAATGGTATTATTGATGTTCCTTTAGGTTATAGTCCAATTATTTTAACGTTTGATGACGGGAATGCTAATAATTTTAAAGTAACAGGAAAAGATTCAAAAGGGAATTTAGAATTTGACCCCAAATCTGCAATTGGAATTTTAGAGACAATTAAGAAAAAATATCCAGATTATAATGTTACAGCTACTTTTTTCTTGAATGAAGAGCTTTGTAATCAAAAGGAATATAATCAAGAGATAATGGATTGGCTTATTGAAAATGGATATGATATAGGAAATCATACAACAACTCACCCTGATTTTACAACAATAAGTACTAGTAAAACACAAGAAGTAGTTGGAAAAATATATAAAAAGTTTGATGAAATGATACCAGGTAAATATGTTAAGATTGTGGCTCTCCCTTTTGGTTCACCTTATAAAAAGACACATGCTAATTATTCTTATATTTTAAAAGGAGAATATGAAGGTTATAGTTATGAAACAGAAGCGGCTTTAAGAGTTGGTTGGGAAAGTGAAGTTTCTCCATTTGATACAAGTTTTGATAAAACTTTTTTAAAGAGATGTAGAGCCTATGATAATAATGGTAAAGAGTTTGATATAGAAATGAATTTTAAATTACTTGATAAAAATCGTTTTATATCAGATGGGGATAAGGATATTATTACAATACCAGAAGGTAGTAGAGATAAATTAATAGAAACGGATAAGAAAATTATTACGTATGAGGAGGATTAAATGAAAGTATTAGTAACTGGGGGATGTGGTTATATTGGTTCACATACTGTTGTTGATTTATTAAATGAGGATTATGAGGTAGTTATAGTTGATAACTTATCTAATTCTAAGATTGAAGTAATTGACAAAATAAAAAAAATAACCGGTAAAGAGGTTACTTTTTATCAATACGATTTATGTGACAAAGAAAAAGTTGAAATTGTTTTTGCAAGGGAAAATCCTGATGCTGTTATTCACTTTGCAGGACTTAAAGCTGTTGGGGAAAGTGTTCAAAAACCACTTTTGTATTATGAAAACAATCTAATTTCAACATTAAATTTACTTGAGATAATGCAAAAATATAAAGCTCGTAAGTTTGTTTTTTCTTCAAGTGCTACTGTTTATGGAAAACCAGCAAGTTTACCAATTGATGAGACATTTCCTTTATCACCAACCAATCCTTATGGTACAACCAAATTAATGATTGAAAATATTTTAGCTGATTTATATCAATCTGATAATTCTTTTGATATAACAATTTTGAGATATTTTAATCCAATAGGTGCTCATAAATCAGGATTACTTGGAGAAGATCCAAATGGTATCCCTAATAATTTAATGCCATATATTGTAAAAGTTGCAACGAAAGAATTACCTGTTTTAAATGTTTTTGGAAATGACTATGATACTGTTGATGGAACGGGAGTAAGAGATTATATTCATGTATGTGATTTATCTTATGGTCACGTTTTAGCTTTAAAAAACAAAAGAGTAGGGTTAAAAATTTATAATTTAGGAACTGGTATGGGAACAAGTGTTTTAGAACTTGTTAATATGTTTGAGAAAGTAAATAATATAAAAATAGATAGACAATTTGTTGCAAGACGTGAGGGAGATATTGATGCTTGTTATGCTTCAAATGCTAAAGCCAAAGAAGAGTTGAATTTTGAATGTAAATATAATTTAGAAGATATGTGTTTAGATAGTTATAATTATGTAAAAAACAATATTAATCAATAAAGAAAGTTGGAAGATTGTTCTGATTTTCTTTTTTTGTTTCCTTTACTTCCTTAGCAACATTTTCAGAAGTATTATCGGGTTCTTTAAAAGCACTCATGATTTTTCCAAAACTTCTAATATTGTTAACAATTGGTTTCATTTGATAATAAACAGGGATGGCTTGATTTATAACATTTAAAGTTTTTTGAGTATTAGTAAGAATTGAACCCCATTTTATATTTCTAACAGATGCTAATAAACTAGGACGTGCTATGCCCCTTAAAGTATTAGCGGCAGCTCCAAAGTTTCCTGCTTGATTAATATATGGATAAAAGTTATATGGATTATTATACATAAATTCACCTCTATCACATTATATGAAATTTAAAAAAATTTGTTTATTATTAAAAAAAAATATTATATAATATATCTAGGTGATTTATATGTTAAACTTAAATATCGGTTATTACATATGTGATACTGTAGGTTTTCTTAGAGTAATGTATTTGATTAAATTACTTTTAAACATAATAAGATTTGTTGTTCCAATTCTTTTAATTGCTATGGTAGTTAAAGATTTATATTTAAATATGATTAATCCAGATGCTAAAGAAGGAGTTCCAAAAATTACCAAAAGAATATTAGCAGCAGTTATTGTTTTCTTTGTTCCCATGTTAATTGATTTAGTTTTATTTTTAGTTGATTATATTGCTGGAAATAAAAGTGATAGTGATTATTCGGCTAGTTCCTGCTATACAAATGCTAGTAGAAGTTGTATTGATAACATTGAAAGTTACTTAAATTGTGATGGAATAAAGGATACTACTGCGAATAAAAATTGTCAAAAGAAAAGAAGATGTAATGAATATACGTTAAGTGGAGATTGTAGTGTTAAAATTAAAAAAATAGATGATTGTAAATCCATTAACGATGAAGTAACTGGATACGAGTAAGATTTATGGACGGAATTTTATTAATTAATAAAGATAAAGGCTTAACAAGTAGAGATGTTGTTAATTTAGTTTCAAAAAAATTAAATATTAAAAAAGTTGGTCATGCTGGAACACTTGATCCTCTTGCAACAGGATTACTTGTTATAGGAATAGGTTCGGGAACTAAAATCTTAGACCTTTTAACTATGGATTATAAAGAATACATTGCAACAGTTAAAATGGGAATAGAAACTGATACTTTAGATATAACGGGAAAAGTTATTAAAGAAAATTATGATTTTTCTTTAAGCTATGAAGAATTAGAAAAAACTTTGAAAAAATTTCAAAAGCAATATTATCAAAGTGTTCCTAAATATTCAGCTGTTAAAATAAAAGGAAAAAAATTATATGAATATGCAAGAGAAAATATTGATATTGAACTTCCAAAAAGACTTGTTGATATAAAAAAAATAGAATTATTAAACTATGATAAAGATAAGTTAGAATTTACTTTTAGAACTTTGGTAAGTAAAGGAACTTATATTAGAAGTTTAATAAAAGATATAGGAGATTCTTTAAACATTAATTTCACAATGCAAGATTTAATAAGAACTAAAAGTGGAAAATTTAAGATTGATGATAGCTTTAAAATAGATGATACATATAAGATAATACCTATTCAAGAAGCACTTGATTTTAAAAAAATTGAGGTTAAAGATTTAGAAATATTAAAAAAAATTAAAAATGGTAATGCTCTTAGTTATCAAGATACTAACGATTTTATTTTATTTTTAGAAAAAAATAAACCTTTAGCAATTTATAAAAATGAAAAAAATGGACAATTAAAAGCATTTAAGGTATTTTAATTTTTTTTTTAATATGCTATAATCATTTTATAAGGTAGATGGAGGTTATTATGTATACAGAATTTAATAGTCAAAATGTTAATAAAGATCCTAAAATATATGTAACAGAAGAAGAAAAAACTCCAATGAATAAAATACTTGGAGTGGTTTGGAAAATTCTTTTAGTAGTTATTATTTTAATTTTATTGTTTCTTGCTTTGATTAAGTTTGGTGTTATTAGTTTAAACTCAGATGTTGCTCCAAATGCTATATTACTTAATCAAAATGAAATAGGTATTAAAAAAGGTAAAGGTTATCAATTAATTTATACTGTTTTACCAGAAAATTCAACAAACAAACAAGTTGTTTTTGAAAGCAGTAATCCAAATGTTGTAAGAGTTAATGAAGTAACGGGTTATCTTGAAGCTTTGAAAAATGGTACAGCTAAAATTACGGTTAAAACGCTTATCAATCAAGTTTTAAGTGAATGTGTTGTTACGGTTGGTAATAAGAATATTTTAGCAACGAACATTACGGTAAATGAAAAATATATAAGTTTAGCAACTGGTTATTCAACAACTTTGTCATATCGAACAACTCCTTCTAATGCAACTGAGATAGGTTTATCTTTCTCAAGTAGTGATGAAAGTGTTGCTAAAGTAGATACTAAAGGTAGAATAAAGGGAATTAAGGAAGGAAATGCTGTAATTACTGTTTCATCTAGTAATGGAGCGGTAAAAGATACAGCTTATGTAACAGTTTATAAAAAAGGAACAACAACAGTTGCTAAAGGAACAGCTAACAATAATGCAATTTATCCATCTTCTATTAATATTCAAGAAGAAAATATAAATTTATCATTAGGAACAACAAGTCAATTGACAACTAGTATTTCGCCATCTAATGCAACAAAAGAAGTAACTTGGTCAAGTAGTAATGCTAATGTTGCAACGGTTAATAGTAATGGATTAGTAACAGCTAGAGGTTCTGGAACAACAACAATTGTTGCTAGAACAATTAATGGAAAGACAGATACTTGTACGGTAACGGTTGGTAAGTATTCAGTAAAATTAAGAGGTATTTTAATAACTACAAAATATACAAGTTTACCAGTTGATGTTACAAAACAATTATTTGTTGCTTTTACACCAAGTAATGCTACAAATAAATCAATTACATGGACTAGTAGTAATCCAAGTGTTGCTTCTGTTGATCAAAGTGGAAACGTTAAAGCTTTAAAAAGTGGAAGTGCAATTATTACAGCAACGTCTAGTGATGGTGGATATAAATCAACTACTGCTGTTGATGTAATTAACTATGAAAATGAAATATTAGCTAAGTCATTATCATTTGGTAATAGTTCTTATTCAATTGGTGTTAACAATACTTTAGCATTAAAACCAATTATTACACCATCTAATGCTACATCAACTGCTATAGAATTTGTAAGCGATAATCCAAGTATTGCAACGGTTAATATGGATGGGGTTGTTACGGGAGTTAAAGAAGGTTCAGCAACAATAACAGCTACGTTAAAAAGAACACAACTTAAAGCATCTGTTACTGTAAATATTCATTATATAAAAGCAACAGGCGTTAATTTAAATGCTGTTGATGTTCAAATACCATTAAGTGATACTTATACTCTTGTATCAACAGTTTTACCTAGCAATGCTAGTGATAAAACAGTTATTTATAAGAGCGATAATCCTAATATAGCTACTGTTGATAATCATGGTATTATTAAAGGTGTTTCAAAAGGAAAAACAACAATTACAGTTACTCCAAAAGGTGGAGGAAATTCTTCAACATGTCTTGTAACTGTATACTAAATGTAAAGTAAAAAAGGAAAACTGAAAAGAAAATATAAAAAAATTAGAGAAAAAAATAATTTTCTTTAATTTTTTTTCTTAAATATTGAAAAATTGTATTTAAAAAAATATATTTTACATTGTAAATTTGTTTTCTTTGTGATATTATTTTATTATACGGAGGTAATTATGGAAAATAAAAATAAAAAATTACCAGAAGAAAATGAATATTTAGATGATGAAATAAAATCTTTTGTTGAAAAAGAGGAAAAAAGACGTAAGGCTCCTTCTTTTATTATGTTATTTTTATTTACAACATTAGGAGTACTATTTGCTTTAGGTTTATCATTTTCGACAATTAAATTTTTAGAAAATAATGAAACAATAAATTCTATTATTTCAAGTTCAACTGATGATGAAAGATATATAATTACATATTCCGAGAATACAGGAAATTATACTAGTGGTATTAATTTAAAAAATCAATTTCCTATTCCTGATAGTCAAGGCAAGATATTAAGTGGAAAAAACCAAGTATTTAATTTTTCTTTAGTCCTTGGTGATAAAACTGAAGGAATATATTATGAAATAACAGCTGTACCAGATACTTCTAACACATTGGATTCAAAATATGTTAAGTTATATTTAGAGAAGAACGATAAAGGAGTTAATAATTCTTATCAAAATAATGGACTTGTAAAAAAGTTTTCGGATTATAATAAAAGTTCTTATGAAGATGCTTTAGGTGTTGTAATTTATTCAGGTAAAATAACAAAGGAAGATGTAAATAGGGGAAAAATAGATTTTGTAATGCGTATGTGGGTTAGTGATGAAATGGAAATTCAAGATGCAAATGAGTTTTCAAACAAGATTTTTGCAGTTAAAGTCAATACCTATGCTACATCATTAAATAGGTGATAAAATGGCTACTAATAAGGAGAAAAAGGGTTTATTAGCAAACTTCAAATGGTGGGCTAATTTTGTCATGACAATTATAATGAATTCAATTATTGTTATCTTGTTATTAATTGGAGTATTATTTTTAGCTTATTATATTGATGTAACAAAAAATGCAACAACAGGAAATTGGAAACCACCATTATATGGTGCTTATGTTATTGTAAGTACAAGTATGGAACCTGTAATTCATGTAAATGATGCAATTTTAATAAAAAGAGATGATGATTTAAAAATAGGTGATGTATGTACCTATTTATCTAAAGATCCTAGATGGTTAGGTATTATGATAACCCATAGAATTATCGGTACTGATGTAAATGAAAATGGAGAAAAAGTATATATTTTTAAGGGTGATGCTAATGAAACACCAGATACTTTACCAGTTTCTGAAAGTCAAATCTATGGAAAAGTAATTATGAAAATACCAAAGATTGGATATATTCAATACTTCTTATCCCAAGCATATGGTTGGATAGTTGCTATTGTTGTTCCATGTGTTGGTATAATAACGTATGATATTATCAAATTATTTAGGACATCAAGACTTGCTAGAAAAAAGAAAAAGATGAAAAGAGGTAAGAAGAGATGAAAAAAAGAATTTTGTTAACAATTGCAGCTTTATTATTAATTTCCTTTTTAGGAATAGGAACATACATGTGGTATAACTTCTTTTTAGGAATCACCAGTAACTATGGTAATAGTTCAAATGGTTCTTCAAGTGGTTCAATTAAGTTAGAAGATGCAGAAACTAGTGTTACGGATTCCAATGCTTCAAAAGTAGATGATTCCGAGGTTTCAAATGTTACCCCTTATACTTTTAAAGTTAAAAATAGCAAAAATACAGAAGGTAAATATACTATTTTTATTGAAGATGCACCTCTTAATTCTATAAATGATGGTTGTACAGAAGAAACCCTTTTATCAAGAAAAGATTTAAAATATCAATTAAAATTAAATGGACAAATCATTAAAGAAGATTTTTTATCTTCCATAAAAGATAATATATTAGATACTGAAACGATTAAAGAAAATACTACCAATAATTATGAACTTAGAATTTATATTCATGAAAATGCTAATGATTGGGTTGGTAAACATTACCATTATCAAATAAACATTAAAGAAGAAAAATAGGTGATTTATGAAAAAATTTTTTGCAGAGTATATTCGAATTATTGCATACACATCTCTTGGATTGGTTTTTGTTTTAGCTAGTTTTTATTTAGTTATTAATTATCAACATTCAGAAGAAGTTGCTAAAAAGTTATATATAAGTAGTACAGAGAGCAATTATCTTAGTTATAAAGATAAATTAGCTAAAATTGATAATAATTTGGAAAGCTTTAAAACAAAGAAAATTGATAATAAGAATATTCAAAGATTGTATAATAAATTATTAACATGTTCTAATATTTTGAAAAAAGATGATGGTTTAGCAAATCTTAAAACTAATAATTATTATACTTCATATGATATATATAAATTAGGAAATAATTTCCAATCTCAGGTATTAAATGTTTGTTGGGCTGTACATTTAAGTTATTTAAGTAGTGATGAAGTTCCAGAAGAATTTAAAGAAATAGCACCATATATACCAAATACAGTTGATTTGGCGTCCAATCAAGTTTTATCAGCTCTTGATGAAATAGAAAATAATAGTAGTTATTTTTATTCAACTAATATAACTTCTGCAACTATTAGAGATTATTTAAGTTCTGATTATACAGCAATTGCTAAAGCTTATTCAGGTTTTGCTGATATTGTTTTGAATCTTTCAGAATTTATTAATAATTCAGAAGGAGGTCAAGATGCTTAAGATTGCTAATAAATTTTGTTATTATTTAAAAAATATTTTATTACCTATTTTATTAGTAGCAACAATTTATATTATTGGTTATATGTTTCAAAGATTAGGAAAAGATATGTTTGGAGCAAATTTGATGGAATTTGTGAGTGTTGTTTTACCTTTTCTACTTTTAATGATTATCTTAATCTTTAATACGTTTTTAAAACATGATAATGTTAGAAACTGTTTCTTTTATAATTTTACAAGCTTACTTGTTATGATAGTAATTTTCATTTTTTGCTATCGAGCTTTATTTGATCAAAATATGTATATGTGGCATAAGTACACATATAAAATTAACTTTAATTATTTTTCAGACCAATTAGGTCCTACAAAGATAATGTTATATGTTTTATCAGTTGCTAATATTCTTTTGATTATAGAAGGTTATATGAAAAAAGATAAGAAAAAAGAAAAAGTTAAATTAAATTCTAAAAAAGTATTAGGAACAGCTGAATAATTTGAAAAAATAAAAACATGATATCTATAGGTGATATTATGTTTTATTTTTTTATTGAGATTATGATTTCTTTAATTATTTTATTTTTAGTATATTCTCTTTTTAATCGTAAAGAGATTAATGTTTTAGAAATTATTATACTATTATTAATTTTTAATGTTTGCATCTTTTCATTATATAAAGAGTTAAATATTTTATATACAATTTTTTTATCATTTTTAATATTAGTTATCTATTATTTGTATTTATTTTTAAGAGATAAAACTCTTAATAAAAAACTTAATCTGGAAGATAAAGTATTAATAAATAGAGGAATTGTTAACTTTCAAGAATTGATTAAAGAAAATTATAGTTATGAAAATTTAATGTTTAATTTGAAAAAACGTGGTATTAATAATCCAAGTTTAGTTGATTATTGTATTAAAAAAGATAATGATTTAATAATTTTTAGAAAAAATTCTATTAAAAATTATCCTATTAGTATTATTGTTGATGGTAAAGTTTTAAGAGATAATTTAATTAGTATTAATAAAAGTTATGAATGGTTAATAAAAAAATTGAATGATAATGATTTAGATTTAAAAGATATTAATTATGCTTATTATAAAAATAAAGATGTATTTTTTGTTGTAAATTAAAAAAATAGTGTAAAATTATGTAAAATTTTTAACTCTTGAATTTAACGATTTAAGAGTTTTTTGGTTTTAAAAAGAAAAATTGCTT
>CANRJE010000025.1 GCA_947630865.1 uncultured Bacilli bacterium
ACAAGAAAAATGAAAAATAAATTTTTCATTACTAATAAAGATTATAGAAAGTTTCAAAACTATATGATAAAATGTTAAGTATGAAAAAAGAAAATGAAATAAAAACTCATATAATAGAAACACCTTGTATAACAAAAGAACAATTAATTGAATATTATAATTCGCATAGTTTTAAAGGACAATTGTTTGATGCACATGGTAATTTCAACCGTAATTACAATAATTATAAGAAAACTGGTACTATTGCTAAAATTTTTGAAGATCATTGGGATAACTATTATCTTTTAAACCAAGAAAAAGTTGATAAATATAGACCTAATGCCAATCATGAAATCAATAAGGTAATCGATTGCTATAATCAAAATCTCGGTGGTTCAGTTTATACTTGTCCTAAATGTAATGAATTTGTTTTTATTAGTCATACTTGTAAATCTCGCCTATGTTCTTCCTGTGGTTATAAATATAAATTAGAAAGAGTTGAAAATATTTTACAAAAAGTAGATAAATGCAATCATAGACAACTAGTTTTTACTATTCCTGATGAACTATGGCCTTATTTCTTTTATCCTTATGAAGACATGATTAATATTTTATATGAGGCTGTTAATCTTACTATTAACTCTATCTTAAATGATACTTTTAAAAAAGGTAAATCAAAGAAAAAGAAAAAATATTCCAAAAGAATAATTTTTACTCCTGGTTTTGTTGCTTTTCTTCATACTTTTGGGAGAGATTTAAAATGGAATCCTCATATTCATGTTTTACTTGCTGAATTTATCCTTGGCAGCAACAATTCCTATAAAAAATTAAACTATTTAAATTACGATGCTCTTTCTATGCGTTTTCAATATTTTATCTTAAATTTATTACATGAAAAATTAGGCAATAAATTTCCTAATTATTTAAAAAGTAAATTTTTTAATAAATATAAAAATGGGTTCTATGTTTATGCTGAACCTAAAAAATTTAAAAATATTAAGAATGGTATTGAATATGTTGCTAGATATTGTGGTAGAGTTCCTATTAGTGAAAATAGAATTATTAACTATGATGGTGAAAATATTACTTTCTGTTATAATGATCACAAAGATGAATCTTATCACGAAATTACTATTTCTGCCTTTAAATTTATTGAAATTATTTTAAGACATTTAATTCCCTCTAATTTCAAAACTATCAGATATTTCGGTTTTTATTCTCATAATCACCCTTTTCATGATAAAATAGTTAAGTTGATTAGTGATGAAAAGAAAAAACTAAGAAAAGAATTTTTATCTCATAAATTATCTGTTCTAATCAGTTTTAATAGAGATCCTTATTCTTGTCCCTTTTGCGGTACTTTACTTAATTTTGCTTTTGTCATCACTTAATGGAGGTGTTTTTTATGGATATCGAAAAATTTGACTTTGATAGTTTTCCTATGAAATTAAGTGGAAAAACAGTTATTTACATCTGTCCAAAATGTAAGCACAGATTTGAAGCTCCTATTGAAGCTGTTTTAGAATTTGAGCAAGAAGATGAGTGGAATGGTCTTCCTATTTCTACTCCACCCTATGCTACTTGTTCTAAATGTCATAATTCCAAATGTGTTCCTATAGACTATAAATCAAAAAGAGGGTATCATCATATTTATAAGGAAGAAAATTAATTAATTTTTTATATGTATGAATATTTCAAGATTTTTTAGTCTTGATTTTTGTGTTGGTTTTAATACCAACTTTTTTTATTTTTCTATTGCACTTTCTTATTATATAAAGAAAAAGCTTTCAAATCGAAAGCTTTAATTATTTTCTATAAAAATTCCATTACTAAACTTATTACAAAGAAAGAAACTCCTAAAAGAAAAGTAATTCGACTAATCAAAAGTTCAGAACCTCTTTCCTTTCTTTTATTGAAAAGGTCCATTGAACCACCACTTATAATTTGACTAGCTGGTTCAGCTTTTCCACTTTGTAATAAAACAATTATTATTAATAAAATTGATATAACTAATAAAACTATTTGCATATTAACCTCACTTCCAATAAAATAACATAAATTACTTAAAAATGCAAGTAAAATAACTTAGTTTACCCTATTTTCTCTCTTTCTTTTAAATCTTATTATCAAAAAAAGAAGAATTGATGCAATAACTACTCCTGACATATCAATTAAAACATCTGTTACTTGACCACTTCTTTCATTAATAAATAGTTGATGAATTTCATCACTTATTGCATATAGTAAACAAAATATATAAGAAAAACTTATTATTCTCTTAACTTTATATTGTTTAAAAACATTATAAATAAAGAAAAATAACACAAAATAAACAAACATATGAGCAAGTTTTCTAATAATAAAAGTTGCTAACTCATATTTTGTTAAATCAATATTTATAAAAAGATTTAAAATAGCATTTACTATTCCTACTACAAAACTGCTACTTTTAGTAGATGATATTCCATCTTGATTAGAAAAGAAAAAAATTACTAAACACCAAATAATCAAGAAAATAATACTAAAAATCTTTTTAAGTTTTTCCCTTTTATCTTCCTTTTCCTTTTTCATATTCGTTCTCTCTCTTAACACTCACTTCGTTTAAATAATAAGCACGCATTGTTACTTCTTGCTCTAATATTTGTATTTTCTTTTCCAAAAGTCTCTGTTGTTCCTTTGTCATATATTCCATATATTTATTAATCATTTCTCTTTTAAAACGTTCAACTTCATTTAAAGCCATCATTAAAGAACCAGCTGGATCTTCATCATCAGGATTTTCATAGATAGAGGCTAAGATATCAATTAACTTTTTCATTCGAGTATTAATTTTTTTATTGACTAACTTCTCAACAAAACTTGGATTAATAATAATCATTTTATTGACATTAATTGCATCTTTTAACTTTATATTTTTATTTTTTGAAGTCATATTAAAACCTGTGAAACTATTATATTCAAAATACGTAATTTCGCGTTTATCTTTTTCTTTAACAATTAAATAATGAACGTTATTTGCCATCATTATCCTCCAAAAGATCAGGTCTTAATTCTTTTGTCTTTTTAAGTTGTTCATTTAATCTATATGCTTTTATTTTCTCATGATTACCTTCGATTAAAACACTTGGTACTTCCATTCCTCTATATACTCGAGGCTTCGTATAAGTTGGATAATCAAGTAAATTTGTTGTAAATGATTCACTTTCTAAACTTTCTTTATCAATAACACCTGGTAATAATCTAATAATAGCATCACTTATAACCATACTAGGTAACTCACCACCAGTTAAAACAAAGTCACCAATGCTTATAAACATATCACATATTGATTTAATTCTTTCATCAAATCCTTCATAATGTCCACATAAGAAAATTAAATGTTTTTTTTCTTTTAATTCATAAGCCATTTTTTGATTAAAAACTTTACCTTCTGGTGTTAACATAATAACTATACTATCATCAGTTTTAATAGCATCAATACAATCAAAGATTGGCTGACAACAAAGAACCATTCCTGCTCCTCCTCCAAAAGGAGTATCATCAACCTTAAGATGAGAATCAAGCGAATAATCTCTAAAATTATAAATATTTACTTCAACAATTCCCTTATTAATAGCCCTTTTAATAATCGATTCATTTAAAAAACCATCAAACATATTAGGAAAAAGAGTTAAAATATCTATTTTCATATTAAACCACTCACCTCCTCTATTTCTATTTTTTTACTTTTAAAATCAATATTTTTTATAAGTTCATAAGGTATATAATGATTATCAACAATCAAAAGTTTTTTCGTTTTTGTAACATAACTAATCTCTTGAACTTTACCAATTAATCTATCTTTCATATATAAATCTAAATTTATTAAATCAGTATCTAAATATTCTTTATCATCTAAATTTAGTTTTTCTTTATCAAAATAAACAAAATTCCCTTTTAAAGGTAAAATTTCATTAATATCATTAATTCCTTTAAGAGTTATCATATCATAATCTTGATGAATTCGATATCCTGTAATTTCAAATTCTTTTTCACCTATAAAAAGTAAATTACCAACTTTAAATACTCTATCTTTGTACTTAAAATTAGATTTTATTTTAATCTCTCCTTTAATACCATGAGTTTTAACATATTTTCCAACCAATACTTTTTCCATATCTCACCTATTAAGTTCATATAAAAGAATACTAGTAGCTACTCCAACATTTAAACTTTCACATTCTTTATTCATTTTTATATATAAATTTTTATCACACATATTTAATAATTCTTTTTTTACTCCTTGACCTTCATTACCCATTAAAAGAGCAAATTTATTTGTCTTTATATCTTTAACATCTATTCCATCTTTAACATTTGTTCCTAAAACTAAATAACCTTTTTCTTTTAATTCTTTAATTACAAGACTTAAATCTCTTCTTACAATATTAACTTTAAAAATCATTCCTTGGGTACTTCTAATTACTTTTTCATTATATAAATCAACAGAATTAGTATTTAGTACAATATCCAAAGTATTAAAAGCTAAACTACTTCTAATAATTGTACCTAAATTACCAGGATCTTGAATATCATCAAGAAGTAAAACTCTATCACCTTTAATCTCTTTTTCTTTAGGAATCTTTAAAACTGCTATAACATTAGGTAAAGTTTCTAAATTAGATAACATTTTCATAATTTCTTTAGTCACATAAAGAAATTCTCTATCATAAGTCAAATTAGTATTTTCTAAAACTAAAATATCTTCAATTAAATCTGTATTTAATGCTTCATTTACTAAATGTTCTCCTTCAATTAAAAACAAACCTAACTCATCTCGCATTTTTTTATTTTTGAGTTTCAAATAGGTTTTTATTTTTTTATTGCTTTTACTTGTAATTAGCATAATACCACATCCACCTATATAATATCACATTAAAAATATCATATTCAAGAAAGTTTAAAAAAAATATTGAAAATAAGTTTAATAAAGGTTATAATAACTAACTGATTTGGGGGAATTATTATGTTAGAAAAAACAAAAAATGAATATCTAGGAGATATAAAGAAACAACTTATTGATTTAAACAATAAAAAAGCAGAGTTAATTACATCAAGAAAATTTTATACTGATAGTTTTTTAACATCAACACAAGATGAAAAAGAAAAATATAAAAACCTATTAGCAAATGTTGATAATGAAAGAGAACAAGTTAAGAAAGAAGCAGCCTATTTAAGAAAAGCCAAAGATGAATTAGAAAATGCTACTATATTCGATAGAAATAGTATTTTTCAAGTTATAGCTTATATTGTAAGTGTTATAGAAGGACAAGAATATCAAGTTCATAATCAAGAACTTCCTTTTTATGATACTAACGAAAATCAAACTCTTTATTATAATTTTTCTTATTTAGCACCAAATAGAGATAAAAAAGAATGTCAAACTGAATTAGATGTTAAATATCCTTCTTCTATAATTGTTAAAGATTTTGATGTTGATTATCTATTTAAAGGTGAAAACTATATAGGAATTGCTCTTTTTAAAAGTAATGATTCTAAAGATATTGTCTTTGGTAAAAAACTTATAAATCATGATAAAAAAGCGTCTTTTGTTTATGTAAATGATCAAAGATTTAACTATATAAATGATTTTATTTCAGAAATAATAAATTATAGAGCCTATATGAATTGTGAATTTGGATATCCTCTTAATAAAAATTTAGGATATGAAGAATTATATAATCTTGCTAATGATTTTCTTGATAAGTATCAAAGAAAAACTAAATAATGAACACCTTAATTGGTGTTTTTTTTATAGATTTAACATAAACTTAATTGGTGATAACATGAAAAAATATTCTAAATTTTTATTAATAAGTGTCATCTTTCTCATGATATTATCACTTTTCATGATCTATTCAGCAAGTTTTGTTTGGGCAGAATATAAATTTGATAACAAATTTCACTATGTTCTAACTCAAGGAATGTTTGTTTTAATCGGTCTTTTAGTTCTTTTTATAATATCTAAAATTGATTACAATATCTATTTCAAAAAAGCTAATTTAATTCTTTTTACTTGTCTTATTTTATTGGTATTAGTTTTAATACCAGGACTTGGTGTTGTTAGAAATGGTAGTCGTAGTTGGTTTGGAATTGCATCTTTTGGTATTCAACCTAGTGAATTTACTAAGCTTGGTTTAATTATATTTACTAGTAAATATTTAGTTAATAGTAATAAGTTTTTAAAAGATTATAAAAAAGGAGTTATTCCAATTTTAATTGTTTTATTTTTAGTTTTTGGTCTTATCATGTTAGAACCTGATTTTGGAACTGGTATGATTATTATTTTAACAATAATTGCTTTATTATTTATAGCTGGAGTTAATATGAAGTTTTTTATTGGACTTTTTGCATTAGGAGTAATAGGCATTGTTGGTTTAATTTTAATAGCACCTTATCGAATGGATAGAATTACTTCTTTTATTAATCCTTGGTCTGACCCTTTAGGAACTGGTTTTCAAATTATTCAAAGTTTATATGCAATAGGTCCTGGAGGATTATTTGGAGTAGGATATCTAAATAGTAGACAAAAAAGTTTTTATTTACCTGAACCTCAAACTGATTTTATATTTTCAATTATCGCCGAGGAATTTGGTATTGTAGGAGCATTACTTGTCTTAGGTTTATTTGCTATTATTTTAATATATGGTTTGAAAATTGCTTTAAAACAGGAAGATTTATTTGCTAAATATCTAGCTTTTGGTTTAATTTTTCAATTGATTGTTCAAGTAATTATGAATCTTTCAGTTGTAATTGGTCTAATTCCTGTAACTGGAGTTACTCTACCATTTCTATCTTATGGTGGCTCTAGTTTGCTAACAAGTTTAGTAGGAATTGGTATAATTTTAAATATTGATAAAAATAATTAAAACAAAAATTAATTTACTTTTAAGCTGACGACAAAATGTCTAAAAATGCAAATTTTGTCGTTCGCAGACGACAAAATTGACTTTATTAAAAAAATAATATATAATTAATATATCAAAGGAGATGATGACATTATGTTAAAAAGAACTAAATATTTAGATGATATAAGACCTTTTTTTGATGTTGACTTAATTAAAGTAATAACAGGTATTAGAAGATCAGGAAAATCTACTCTATTATTGCAAATAATTAAAGAGCTTAAAACTAAAAAAGAAATAGATAATAATCACATAATTTATATTAATTTTGAAGATGTAGAATACTCTTTTATAAAAGATTATTTAATTCTAAACAAATATATTAAAGATAAAATTAAAGATAATAAAAAGTATTATTTATTTTTTGATGAAATACAGAATGTAAAATCATGGGAAAAAACAATTAATTCATTTAAAGCAACCTTAAATACTTCTATATTCATTACTGGTTCTAATAGTGATTTATTATCTGGGGAATTAGCTACTCTTTTATCAGGAAGATATGTAAGTTTTAAAATATATCCTTTTACCTTTAAAGAAGTTTGTGAATTAAAAAAAGTTAAAAAAGAAGATTACGATAACATTTTTAAAGATTATATTACTTGGGGTGGTATGCCTCAAAGATTTATATTTGAGGAAGAAAAGCAAATAAGAATTTATTTAACAGATATTTATAATTCAATTATTATGAAAGATATTATAAATAGATTCAAAATTACAGATATAGATTTATTTAATAGAATATTAGAATATATAATGACTACTCCTTCTCAAACTTTTTCTGCTGAGAATTTAGTTAAATATTTTAATAATAACGATAATAGAAATGTTGCTAAAGATACCATTTATAATTATTTAGAATATATGTGTAGAGGTAATTTAATTAATAAAGTAGATAGATATGATATCAGAGGAAAAAGAATATTAAATGGAAAATATAAATATTATTTAACAGATTTAGGATTAGGACAAATACTTAATACAAGTAAAAAAGAACAAATAGGTGCTTATTTAGAAAACATTGTTTATAATGAATTAATTTATAGAGGTTATGATGTTAAAATAGGAACTTTAGAAAATGGAGAAATAGATTTCATTTGTTTAAAAGATGGTAACAAAATATATATTCAAGTTGCATACATATTAACTGACGATAAAGTAATAGAAAGAGAATTTAATGTCTATAATACTATTTCTGATAATTATCCTAAATATGTATTAACAATGGATAAATTCAATTTTTCTCAAAATGGCATTATTCATAAAAATATTATTGATTGGTTATTAGAAAAATAAAATAAAACTGATAGGAATGATCTGAACCTCGTTTCTTGGACATAGAAACGAGGTTCATATTACTATATGTCTTAATTATTTATTTTAGTTAGTTTAATTAATAATAATTCGAATACCACCTGTAGTTAACTAATTGTTAACTTGTTTTTTGCATTCATTATTATAAACTACTTTTAAATCAATTATCTAAAAAATATTTGATAAAGTTTTGTTAAAATAACCTGACTAAAAGGAGCACGATAAATTAATTTATTAGAATTATCTAAGGCTGCATCAACTATTTTTTTAGCAATTGATGAAACATCGTCATGACCTATTAAATCAAATATTTTCTTTTGTTTTAAAGTTATACTTTCTAAATCTTTAAAATATTTACTTTTAAAATCTAATTTATTTTCTAACATCACATCATTAAAGCCTGTGTTATAGATACCAGGTTCAATTAATTTAACTTTAATATCTTTAGTTAATAAATTTACTTCTCTTCTTAATACTGTTGCTATTGCAATTAAACTTGCTTTTGTTGCTGAATAACTTCCTAAAAAACTAATCGGTATAATACCAGCAATTGATGAAACAAAAACAATGTTACCAGGCTTTTGCTCTAAGAATAAATGAGCAGCATAAATTTGAGTTAACCTCAAAGCACTAAAAACATTAACTTCAAAATTCTCTTTAATTCTATCAACACTTAACTCTAAAAGTGAACCACCTATTCCAATTGCCGCATTATTAATTAAACAATCAACGTCTAAATTTCTTATCTTTTTTCTATCCATTTCATTAGTAATATCTAATTTAAAACATTGATAGTTATCTAATTTATATTTATTTAAATTCTTAATAACATTATTAACTTCATAGTCATGATGCACCGTGAAATAAACAAAATGTCCTAACTTTAACAATCTTAATCCTGTTTCAAAACCAATATTAGAAGCAGCACCTGTAATTAAAATCTTCATTCTTATCACCTATTATTAGTATGACACATTCATTTATTTTAATGCTAAAAAAAAGGTGAACAAATTTCACCTCACAGATTATAGCAAAATGTTAAATCCAAACTCCAAAAATGATACCAGCCATAGCAAGAATTAAACCAATTAACCAAAACATTCTAACAATATCAACTTCTGACATTCCTAATTTTTCAAAATGATGATGAAGAGGTGTCATTAAGAATAATCTTCTTCCAAAACATTTAACCCAAATTACTTGTAAAATAACCGATAAAGTTTCAATTACAAAAACTAAAGCAACGATTAAAAGAGTTATTTCACGATGTGTTAAAATTGCAATAATTCCCATCGTAGCTCCAAGGGCTAAAGAACCAGTATCCCCCATAAAAACTTTTGCAGGATAAGAATTATAAAATAAAAATCCCACAATTGCTCCCGTTAAAATCAAGGTAAATATTCCCATATCAGTATATCCAACCATTAAAGAAATCAAACTGAAGGCAATAAAAGCAATTGCTGATAATCCTCCTGCTAACCCGTCCAATCCATCAGTTAAATTAACAGCATTACTACTACCAACTAAAATAAACAAAATAAAAATTCCATACAACCATTTCATTTCAATATTGATGCCTAACGTTGCAACAACTAAACGAGTTTGTCCCCCATGTTCTATATAAAGATAAAAAACAACAATAGCAATTAAAATTTGCATTAAAAGTTTCTGAATAGAAGTTAATCCTTCATTTTCTCCCCTCTTAATACTTAAAAAGTCATCTAAAAAGCCAATAAGAGCATACCCGATAAAGACAACTAAAACAATTGCTAAATCCTCTGTTAACTCCATTTTTCCAGTTACTAAAAGACCAAAAGTTATTAATAAAGTTGGCAAAATAAAAATCAAACCGCCCATTGTAGGCGTTCCTTCTTTAACCATATGTCTAGTTGACACATAAGAGCTTATTTTTTGACCTATATGAAATCTTTTTAATATACGAATTAATAAAAAACCAAGGATAACTGATGATATAAAACCAATCATAGCTGCCAAAACGGATTTTGTTAATAAATACACTGAAAACTTTGAAACTGTATTCATCTTAAAAATTCACTCCTTATCTATATAAGTATACTACAAATAAAAAAAGTTATTAATATTAAAGACACATATTTACATTTTTTTACAATAGAAAACTAAATTTCTAAATATGAAACATAATTATCATTTTGTAAAATTATAATATTTTTATTAATATTTATATAGTCCAAATAATCTCTTACATCACTTGATATAGCATTATCATTTTTTAATTCATTTTTATAAGTAGGATTTAAAAATATAACCTCATCTTCTAAAGTATCAATTCCAATAAAATCAAAAAGAGAATAACAAGAAGCTTGATTTGTAATTGAACCATTATTGCAAGTTATAACTTTATAATGACTACTTTTTATTGTTGCTAAACTAGGGTCATTTTTTAAAAATTTTTTTATATGATATAAGTCATATGTTGTATCTAAATCATTAAAATATTCTAATTCTTGATATTTACCTAAAAGTGGAACCGCATTGTTATATAAAAGAGAAAAAGTAAACAATGTAAAAAGTGTTACAACTAACGTTTCCATTAAAACAAAACCTTTATTATTCATATGTAAAAGTTGCCCCCCATAAATCAAAAACAAATTTTAATTTCATATCTTTTTCTATCTCTTCAGGAACCTCTAATAAAGCTACTCCATCTTCATTATAATTGCTTGGTGTTAAATTTTTAATAAGCGAATTTTTAGCAATTTTATTGACTCCATCTTTTTGATATTCAAGTTTTACATAACTAAATAAATTAGCTTTAGTATCACCTGTATAAGAAACTTTCAATATTTTTTTACCAGAACTAGGTACAACACTAGCTTGATATTCCGTACATTTTCCATCAGTTTGTTTATTATAGCATTTTGTATAAGTATAATTAACAATATCAAAAACCTCATATCCATTGAGACTAAATACTCCCTTACCTAAATATGTATCTTTTAAAGAAGCATTTTCCATTAATTTGAAATTTCCTATTTTCTTCGTTTCATATTTATAAGGATTTAAAGTTATTTCTTTATAATGCATTTCTGCTTCTCCTTCAATATCTTTTTTATAATCAAAAAGTTCTAAAATTATTTTATCTTTAATATTACTATCAGTTATTTCAAAAGCAATTATATAATTACTTTCAACGTTACTACCTAAATTTTGATTTTTATAAAAAGTACCTAAATCTAAAAATTTACTTGTTACATTATTTTTAGGATAATAATACTCTTCCCCTACTTTTATTCTCGTATTTTGAATTTCTATTTTTTTAGTCTCTTTATTATGATTATTTGTAGTGAAATCAACAATTAAATAATATATATTTTTATTTTTAATCAAATTTCCATATTTATCTTTATTAGTAAGGAATGAACTATTAATAGTATAATCAATATTATTTAAAACAATTAAATCTCCCTCATGATAAACTTTATTAAAAACTAATCTATCAATTGAAATATAAGCTGTAACTCCTAAAACTACAATTACTAAAAACACAATTAAAATAAAAGAATTTTCTTTTAGATAATAACCAAAATTTCTCTTTTTTCTTCTTAAAAAGTTAGAAACATTATCAACATCAAAAGCAACACCAACTTCTATTTCTTCACGGTCTGCTTCTGTAATATCCAATTCTTTAATATCTTTTTCAAAATTAAATTTTTTAACATTAAAACCAAATCCTCTTACAAAGGCTATAATGATAAAGAAAAAATTAAGATAATATAATGCTAACGTTAAATCTCTAAAAAGAGCTAAAGTTTGATTAGAATAAGTTTGATAATCTAAATTATTAAAAACACCTATAAAGAAAATAAAAGAAACAAATGTTATAAAATAATATATTGTAGCTGTAATATAATAAAATATTGGTTTTTTCTTTTGTCGCATTAAAAAGAAAATCAAAAGCAAAAGAGCTATCAAAATAATTGTCATGATTATCATTGGAATATTTATATATTTACTAACAATATCAGTAACATAAGTATAAGTTCCTGTCTTTAAAAAGTCTCTGAAGAATATATATAAAGCTCTTATTTTAAAAAGCAAATATGTCATGAAAACAAAAAGTATTATATGTATTATTTTAAAATATTTTATTAAAAAGGCATATGGTTTTCTAATTATCATTTTATCCCTCTATTCTCTTTTTAATTATAGCAAAAAAATAAATACTTTAAAAGTATTTAAGATAAATTTTTCGAAATTACTTCATAGTCACTATAAGGAATCTTTTGGGAATTTATTAACATATATTTATCATATCCCTTACCAAGTATTAAAATTATATCTTTTATAGTAGAATTTTTTATAGCATAAGTAATCGCTTTTTCACGATTAAGAATTATTAAATAATTTTTTCTTTTTGTTTTTTCTAACATATTATTAATTATCTTAGATGGATCTTCATATCTTGGGTCATCAGTTGTAAAGATTGCAAGTTTGGAATACTTTAAAACAATTTTTCCTATCTCTTTTCTTTTTTCTTTGTATCTTCCTCCAGCACAACCAACTATTGTTATAACATTTTTATTAAATTTATGAAAAAATTTTAAAACATTTAAGGTTGCATTAGTTGTATGAGCATAATCTATTATTATATTTTTATTTAAAGTAGATACTTTTTCCATTCGACCTAAAACTGGTTTTATGTTTTTTATTTTTTCTAAGATATAATCCATTTCATAATTAAGTTTTAACATAGTAAGAATAGATGCACTTATATTGTAAACATTAAATTTACCAAGTAAAGGATAAGTAATTTTATACTTTTTATTTTGATATAAAAAAGTCATTTTTGTTTTATCAAAATATAATTTATAATTTAATATTTTAAGGTCAGAACCATTTTTAAAACCATATGAATATGAAATAGTAGAATTATCTTTAAATTTATAATAATATTTACTATCACGGTTTAAAATTGCTATACGACTATTTTTAAATAATTTAAGTTTACATTCTAAATAATTTTCGAATGTTTTATGTTTATCTAAATGGTCTAAAGTAATATCAGTTAATATTCCAATATCAAAAGGAAGTTTCCCTATTCGATTAGTTAAATATGCTTCACTTGATACTTCCATAACAACATTATGATAATTATTTAAAAGAGATTTAGAAAAACAATCATATAAAACATCAAGAGTTGGAGTTGTATTATTTAAAGAATAATATTTAGAATTTAACAAGAATCCATTAGTACCAATTAAAGTTGTTTTAAGTAAATCTTTTAAAATACTTGCAATAGTTGTTTTGCCATCAGTTCCCGTTACTCCAATTAAATTTATTTTTTTTAAAGGATAATTATAATATTTATTAAAAACATTAATTATTTCTTTATCTAAGTTTTTTACTGTTTTAACTTTTTCATGATTATATTTTTCATTAGTTATAACTAAAGAACATTTTTTGTTTAAGGCATCTTCAATATATTTATTTCTATTTTCAATACCACCATAAGGAATAAATATATCTCCTTCTTTAACATCTTTGGAGTTTAAAACTATTTTCAAGATTACCACCAAAGTAATTTATGCAAAAAAGAAAAAAGAGTACGAGACTCTTTAAATTGATAATTCATAAGGGTTATTTTCTGTACCATCACCAGAAATCACTTTTACATTAGTTTTTAAATATAAAGTTGGTCTAACACCACGAGGAGCAAACCCACTTGTATGATCTACTTCTGGACAAAAACCATCACCTAATCCTCCCCAACCTGTAACAAAATGATCACCTCTAGCCGATGGTGAAATGAGCCACTCATTAGAAATATGATTTGTAGTTTTTTGCAACCAACTTGTATCTTTAGCTACCAAGTTAAATGAATTATAAGCTAGAGATGTATCCCAATATGTAATATTAGTGCTATAGCCGTAATCAGAAGGATATAACAATGCTATCTCCCCTAGCCAAAATGCTGAATTATTAGCCCAAACACGACAACTTGAATTTGCTTCTAATATGTTACTACTATTATTTTCAGCAGGGCCTTTGTTATATGCACAACCATTAACTTCTCTTTCAGTATTGTATACAACTTTTGGAGTATCATAAATATAACTTGAACTATTTACTCTTATAGTTCCTAAATAATATTTCATTTTCTCAATCAAATTTTTACTATCATCTTTCAAATAATATAAATAACCTTTATTAACTTCTCCAACGCTTTCATCATGCATCGTATTTAACCAATATTGAAGACCTGCTGTTGACCAGTCATTATTATCAGGATCTATAACTTTATCATTATAATTAGCATAAGAATCGTTATAATTAGAAGATACATATTTAATATTATATTCTACTCCATCAATAATATAATTTTGAGGAAATATAGTATTGCTTAATAAATTGTTTCTAACTATTTTAACATGTTCTATATTATTTTCATCTTTAAATACGCCTATTATTCTCCAAATCTCATCATTAAATGTTACATAATTATTTACATTTGGTCCAGAATACCTGTATTCTCTTATTTCTTCATTATTATTTTCTTTGTATAACTCTCCTTTTGTATTTACTGAAATTAATCCTCCAGGAAAATCTTCCTTACTTCCTGAAATATTACTTATTAATTTTGTTTTTACTTCTTCTACAAAATTATTTTCATGTTTATCATCTTGATACAATCCTACATCTATACTTCCATAATATGTTTTATTTAATATCTCTTCTCCTGC
>CANRJE010000026.1 GCA_947630865.1 uncultured Bacilli bacterium
GATATATGAGAAAGTTACATCTCATACTGCTGGTAAAGCTCAAAATGTATTTGTTCAACTTGGTATGTATTGGCAATTACATTTAGCTTATGATAATGCTAATACGTTTGATGATACTAATTCAATTATTGCTAAAATTAATAAAGAATCAAGAAGTTATAACAATACAGAGACTAAGTTTACAAAAGATGAATTATTAATCTTATTTGCATCAAAAGGAGCAGGAAAAGATTTAACTGATTATTTTGAAGCATGGGGATTAAGACCAAGCGAAAAATTAAAAACTTATATAAAAGATACTTTGAAGTTACCAAAAGAAACAAGACAAATTCAATATTTAAATGATGAAGCAAGAAGATATCGTTTAAATAATTCTAGCAAGGGATTCTCATCAGATGTAGAATTGACAGCAAGTTTTGTATCTATTGATAATGCTAAAAAAGCAGTTACATTAAAATTCAATATAAATAAAGAAACAGATAAGGCTTTAGGTTTTGAAATATTGAGAAATGGTGAAGCAATTGCATTTGTTGATGCAAATACCCATGAATATGTTGATAGAATAGGTGCTGAAAATAATCGTGCTTATACTTATCAAGTAGTTGCTTATGATAAGCTTTTAAATAAAACTAAGGCTGTATCACTAGATGAAATAAAAATTTCTTACGATGGAAGTTTGTCTTCTAAAGATACCTTTAGTATTGAATCTAACTTTAAAGAAGCAAATGAAATTGTGGATTTAGAGGATAGCAATATGGAATATTCTAAGTTAGCTGTCAACAAGTTAATCGATGGAAAAGATACAACAGCATTCAATGGAGTAGAAAGAATAAAAACATTTGTTCCTGGTAAAGTAGATGTTGTTGCTGATGCAAATGATGCTTATGTTATTATTAGTTTAAATGATAAGTATGATGTAAGTGGAATTAAATATAAAGCTTTAGTTGATTCATTTGGAGTTTTAAGTACAAATACAATCAATAAATATAAAATTTCTGTAAGTACTGATAAAGAAAACTGGACAGTAGCAAGAGAAGGCTCTTTCAATTTAACTAAAGAAAATCCTGAGGCTTTAGTATATTTCATGAAAGAAGGAACAAATAGTAAAACACAATTGTGGACATATACAGATGTTTCATATATTAAGATAGAATCAGTTGGTAATAAAGTTGGTATATCTGGTGCTGAAATTGATGTAATAGCTCCTCCAGGAGATAATGTTGATATTGGAATTACTAGTGAAGGTAAACCAACAATTGGAAAACTTCGTGAAGATTATATCTATGATAAAAAATTATATGAAGAAACTAATGGAGCTTCTGGAGTAATGAAAGCTGGTTCCGTTGTTCTAAAAGGTGAATATCGTGGAAGTCCATCATTTAATCTTTTAACAGTAAATGATGCTAATGATATGGAAAAAGTTTATGAAGGATATCAATTATTATTTGCTGAAATAGAACCTGATATGAGCGTTTATGATGTTGCATCAGGAATTTGGGTTTATGTTATGACAGAAGAAGAATATGAAAAAATGTTAAAAGACACATCAAATATAAGAGTTAATTTATATCGTGTAAATGATGCAATTTCTTTAGATGGTCAAAGATTAACAAGTAATTCTAAAACTATTACAGATTTACCAAGTTACAATGAATTAAAACCTATGTCTATTAATAGTTCATCATTAGAAGATTAGGAGGGAAAGCAGTGAAAAAAAATTGGATATTTAGTTTATTATTAACTTTGTTTCTTGTTTTCCCTTTCACTTCTGTTAAGGCATTAACAAAAGTTAACTTCAAAGAAGCTTCAAATGGACAAATTGATACAACTATTCATTTTGAAGAGGGATTTGTTGGAGGTATTGATTTAGTTCTTAAGGTTAGTGATTCTGTTAGTGTTAAAAATTTTGAATTTAATTCAGATTATACTAAAAATAACTATACAACTAATTATAGTTATAATGCTAGTAATCATGAATTAAAATTAAGAGTAACAACAGGAGGTATAGGTTCAGAACACAATCTTTTAAATTCAAAGAAAGAGTTATCACTTGGAAAAATTATTTTAACAAGTAGTGCTAAAAAAAATGTTGAATATACAATCAGTAATCCAACTCTTATGTATTTAAATAATAATTGGAAAAAAGAAACAATAGAAAATGGACATTTAACTTTAGGAGATAATAAATTTACTTATAAAGTAACGTCAACTGAGAATACAAAGCCAGACGATGATAAGGAAGAAAGTAACAAACCAGGTAACAATAATGAAAGTACAAGTGGAGGAAATCAAACAGGAAGTGGAGGAACATCAAGTAATAACAATAGCAATAACAATTCAACAACCAATAGTGTCATTTCTGGGGGAGTAGTTCAAGGTGGAACTCCAAATTCAGGTAATACAACAGATAAAACTGATAAAAACGAAACAGATAAAGAAACTCAAAATGATAAAGAAGATGATAATGAAAATATTCTTGAATCAGAAGATGGTATAGATTCTGATATAGAGAGTGATAGTGATACGGAAGATATTAATGAAAATAATGAAGAAACTAAAAAGAATAAGATAAGTACTCCATTATTAATCGTTATAGCAGTAGTTGCTGTTCTTCTAATCATTGGATTTGTAGTATTGTTTGAACTTCGTGGTTCAAAAGATGATATTCCATTTTAAAAATAACAGGTTATAGTTAAATATAACTTGTTTTTTTGTAAAGTTATAAATTTTTCTTTACTTTTATTTCAATAGTTTATAGAAATTTAAAAATAGTTAAAGTGTCTAATCACTTTAATTTTTTTTTAATCTAGGTTATACTTAATATAGTAGAGGATAGGGATTAGATGAAAGAAGTTGGTTTTAACAATATAACTTTTTATATTGAAAAAATATTTTCCATCATTAAAGAAGAATATGGAGATTTTTTAAATCAAGATCAAAGAGATTTTCTTGCTAATTTAGATTATTCAAAATTTCTTAAGTACAGTAAAGATTTTCCTAATCCATATCTATCTTTAACTAATGATTTTTATTATATCAATGATAATTCTTTTAATATTTCAAAATTAATATTCATGTGTTTAGCTATATTATGTGGTAATATAACTCCTTTAAAAACAGGATTAATTTTAATTGAAGTAAATAATATAATTTCAAAATACAATTTAGGAGTTAATGATAACGAATATCCTTCTATAGAAGTTGCTAAAATTGTTAAAAGTAGTTTATTAAAAGAACTTCCCTTTAATATAATTTTTTTTGAAAGTGACATTGAAATATTTAATTATTTAGTTCTTGAAAAAGGTATTCAAGTTGCAAAGTTTTATTATGAAATATCTGATATGTTAAATAGCATTGTAATAAAAGATAATTTTAATCCATTTCAATATTTAGAAATATCATCATCATATAATTATGATTCTATATATGATAAATTGTATGACTTTATAAATAGTAAAGTTATCTAAACTTATTCTTTTAGAATAGGTCTTTTTTTTATATTTATACATAAAATTAACTGGTGATATAATGAAATTCAAAATAAGTGATTCTACGAAAAATTTAATTATTGCTATAATAATTCCTTTAGCAATAGGATTTCTTAGTTATTTATTAACGAAAGATGGAATTAAAGCTTATAATACAACACTTATAAAACCAAGTTTTGCACCACCTCCATATTTATTTGGAATAGTTTGGACAATTCTTTATATTTTGATGGGAATATCAAGCTATCTTATATATAATTCTATGGTTACTGGACGAAGTACATGTTTAATTATTTATGGTTTAAATCTCATTTTAAATTTTATGTGGCCAATTATTTTCTTTAATTTAGAAGCTCGTCTTTTTGCTTTTATCTTTATTGTCTTTTTAGATATAGTAGTTATTTTTATGATTATGTGTTTTCATGGTATTTCTAAAAAGTCAGCTTACTTACAATTACCATATTTAATTTGGCTAATATATGCAACTATTTTAAATTTAAGTGTTTATTTTTTAAATCGTTAAAGCTATAATATTCGTGGGAGGTACTCATGAATATTATTTTTCATATTGATGTTAATAATGCTTTTTTATCTTGGACAGCGGTTTCTATGTTAAAAGAAGGTTATAAAGAAGATATAAGAAATATTCCAAGTGTGATAGCTGGAGATGAGGCTAAAAGACATGGTATTGTTCTTGCTAAAAGTGAAGTTGCTAAAAAATATGGAATTAAAACAGCTGAAACATTACATAGTGCAAGACTTAAATGTAAAAAATTAGAAGTATTTCCTCCTAGATTTTCTTATTATAAAGAAATATCTGATAAATTATATAAATATTATTTAACATATACACCTGATGTTGAAAGATTTTCAATTGATGAATGTTTTTTAGATCTTTCTAATACTAGTTTTTTATATGATGATATTTTAGAACTTGCCTATAAAATAAAAAATGAAATTAAAGAAAAATTTGGATTTACAGTTAATATTGGAATTGGTAACAATAAGCTTTGTGCTAAAATGGCTGGTGACTTTTCAAAACCTGATAAAGTTCATACATTATTTCAAAATGAAATAAAAACAAAACTTTGGCCTTTACCAATAGAAGATTTACTTTTTATAGGTAAAAGTAGTAGTAAAGAACTTCGAAAATTAAATATTAAAACGATTGGTGATTTAGCAAACTATGACGAAGTATTATTAAGAAAATATTTTAAAAATCGTAGTACTTTTATGATAGAGTATGCTAGAGGAATTGATGACTCTAAAGTAATTAGTAAAAGTGGTAAAAATAAATCAATCAGTTTATCGGAAACGCTAGAATTTGATACTAATGATCGTGAAATTTTAGAAAAAAAACTTATGATTATGTGTGAAAAAATAGGAGTTTCTTTAAGAAGAGAAAAGTTATATGCTAAGACAATTGCAATTACAGTTAAAACAAATTACTTTAAAGATTATTCACATCAAAAGAAACTTTTAAATGAAACTAATAATACAATGGAACTATATAAAAATGTTTTAGATATATATGATATAACAATAGGTAATAATTTAATACGAAATATAGGAGTTAGAGTATCGGATTTAACAAAATATAGAAATAATCAAATATCTTTATTTGAAGAAGAACATCATGAAAGTGATGATAAAATTCAATCTATTTTAGATGATATAAATGTAAAGTATAATGATTTAAAAATTATGCCAGCTATCTTTTATTCTAAAAAAAATAAAGATAAAGAGTAAAAAAAATTAAAATAAAGTCAAGAAAATAGTTTAAGACTATTTTTTTTTAATATTTTATGTTACAATATGTTTAGTAGAATAAAGGGTGATAACAATGAATAAAAAAACAGTTTTATTTTTAATTAATGGCTTTGGCGTTGAGAAAAAAGAATCATATTCAATATATGATGCTAGTATAATGCCAACTTTTGAAGAGTTAACTAAAACAAAATTATTTTCAACAATCGATTCAAAAGTTAATAATTATTATGATGCTTATAGAAATATAAGTTTAGATGTCAATGAACTTTTTAACTATACTATTCTTGATAAAGATATTTTAAATAAAACGATTGTTAATAATCCAACCCTTCTAAAATTAAAACAAGATAATGAAACAAAAAAAGGTAATTTACATATTTTTTGTTTAGTTGATACAAGTTTAAAAATAGTTGAACATTTAAAAGAAGTTCTTAAATTTTTAAATCCTAATCGTGATAAAAAAATATTTTTACATTGTATTATGGCAAGTAATAATCTTGAAGATTATAAATTATTAGCTGAAGTATTTAGTCATTTAAATATGGATTTATCTATTTATGCTCCAATTGGTTTTATTATGGGGTTATCAGCTATTGATAATACTGCTAAACAAGTTGATTTAAATTTCTTTTTCAAAATGTTTATTTCTAAGGTTGGAGAAAAATGGCAATCATTTACTCAAAAATTTGATGTTTTATATGGAACGAGAGTTACTCCAAGAGCAACAAAACCTTTTATAATCAATTCTAATTTTGAATTAGGACGAGATGATACTTTCTTCTTCTTTAATTATGATAATATTAATTTAACTAATTTTATAGATACTTTATCTGGTATTAGTTTTGGTCCTGAAAAAAATAATTTTTCTTATTATTCACTATTTAAAGTTACAAGTAAATTAGAAATTCCTTATATGTATGAGTCTTCATCTGCTAATTACTGCTTAGTTAAAAATTTAGAGAGTATTCAGGCAACAGCTTTAATTTTATGCCAAAAAGATAAGATTAATGTTATTAATTACTTTTGTAATGGTTTAAAACAAGAGGCAACAAATACTATAACTTTTGTTGATATAGAACCATATGTAAATAATCCTCAAGCTTTAGTTTCTGTAATTGATCAATTTAATAATGATCTTATAATTTTAAATTTTGAGGTTGATGATTGTAAAGAAGTTGATGAATTAAAAAATAGATTAAAACAACTTGATGCTAATTTAAAAGCTGTAATTGATAATATAAATGGTAGCAAATATACTTTAGTTGTATCATCACTATATGGTATGAATAAAGTTCTAACAACTGATAAAGGTGTTAATGCTAGTGTAATATTCTCAAATAAAGTTCCTTTCATTTTTATTGATGATTTTATAACAAAACAAAATTATTTAATAGAACCAGGTACTATCAATGATATACCAAAATCAATTTATAAAAATATAAAAAGAGATAGTAAATTTGATTCGATTGTAGAAAAGAAAAATGGTTTATATAAATTATTCTTTAAATAGGTGTTTCTATGTACGGGAGTATTGTAAATAATTTAAAAAGAGTAATATTTGGAATTTCTCCCATTATTATTTTAGTTTTAATTTTGAGTTTAATTTTTAAAATAGATGGGAGTACAATAATTCGTTTTCTTTCAAGTTCAATATTAGTTATTATTGGGTCAACTTTATTTACAACAGGAGCGGAAATTTCACTTAATGTAATAGGTGAAAGAATGAGTAGAATTTTGATTAAGAAAAAAAATCTTTTTCTAATTCTTTTAGTTTGTCTTTTTTTAGGAACTTTTATAACTATGCTAGAACCAGAGTTTTTAACTATCAGTGCTGAAGCTAGTGCAATTCCTATGCCCATTCTTTTATTTTCTGTTTCTTTAGGGATTGGTATTTGCTTGATGTTAGCAATTTATCGAATTTTAAAAAAAATTAATTTTAAGTATATTTTAATATCTGGTTATTTATTGATTTTTTTGATTCTAATGTTATCTGAATTTGAAATTATTCCTTTTGCTTTTGATATGGCATCTGTTACAACAGGAGCAATTTCGGCACCTTTTATTTTAGCTCTTGGAGTTGGATTTGCTTCTAAAAGTAGAAGTAAAGATGCTAAAAATTCAGAATTTGGTATTTTATCTATTTGTTCAATTGGACCTATTTTAATGGTTTTATTATTGGGATTTTTCTTTAAACCAAATGTTGTATATGATTCAGATCCAATTTTAAAAAGATTAGATTTTTTAGAAACTTTATGGATGAACTTTTATCAAGTTTTCTTTTCACTTTCATTGTTAGTTATCGTATTCTTTATTTTTAGACATTTTGTGAAGAAAAAAAATAAAAAAGAATTTCGAAAAATTATGACTGGTTTAGTAATGGTTTTAATTGGTATTACTTTGTTTTTAACGGGAGGAGACGTTGGTTTCTTTAAAATTGGATATATGTTAGGAACGCATTTAGGAGAAATTAATCATATACTTATTTTGATAATTGGAGGAATATTTGGTTATTTCATTTCAAAGATTGAACCTTCTTTAAAAGTTTTAATTAATTATGTAAATGATGTTACTAATGGTGGAATTAAAGATAAATTTCTAGAATTTTGTCTTTGTCTTGGTGTTTCTTTATCGGTTATTTTATCATTGTTTAGAGTTTTAAATGGTTATTCTGTAATGATTTTTTTAATACCAATGTATTTTTTAGCTATTTTGTTTGCTTTTTTTACACCTAATAATTTTTTAGCAATTGCTTTTGATGCTAGTGGAGTAGTTGCTGGTAGTATGACATCAAGTTTTTTATTGCCACTTTTAATTGGTGTTGCAACTAATACAAGTTTTGATTACTTACAAGAAGCATTTGGAGTAATGTCTTTAGTTAGTATTATTCCAGTTATTATCATAGAAATTGTTGGTTTAATATATTCAGTTGAAGAGAAAGTTATGGATACGAATCTTTTAGATGACTCCATAATTGAATATAGGTGATTTATGGTTAAATTATTAATAATTATTTTTAATGATGAAAAAAAACTTAAAGCATTGTTTCGAAAGTATAAATTAACTTTTAATACCATGACTTATGGTATGGGAACAGCATCATCTAGTTTACTTAATTATCTTGGTCTAGATGAAGTTAAGAAAAGTATCTATTTTTCTTTAATACCATCGAATCTTGAAAATAGTATTTTTAATGATTTAAAAACAAAATTTAAGATAAAAGAGATTGGAAAAGGAATTGCTTTAACAGTTTCACTTAATAGTTCTAGTAAGTATATAAGTGATATTTTAGTAAAAGGAAGTGATCATGAAATGAAAGATGATGAAGTAAAATATGAACTTGTCATGACAATTGTCAAGGAAGGGTATAGTGATATTGTTATGTCTGCTGCTAAAAAAGCAGGTTGTACAGGAGGAACAGTTATTAATGCTAGAAGTCTTGGAAGTTCTAGAACTGTCTTTATGGATTTAGCAATAGAACCTTTAAAAGATATTGTTTTAAATATTGTAGAATCTGATATTACTAAGAAAGTAATGGAAAGTATCACGAAGGAAGCTGGAGTTAAAACTGATGCTAGAGGCCTTACTTTTTCTCTTCCAGTAGATAATGTAATTGGTTTGCAAGATTTAGATGATTAATGTAAATCTTTTATGTCAACTTATAAAATTAATTAATTATCAAATTGTAAAACTAAGAAGAATTTTGTATAATAATGTTGAGTCCATGATAAAAACTATTTTGTCGTATTTAACTCACTATAGAAATATAAAATACAATGACAAAATAATTGGAGGTGATTTTCTTACTCTTATGAGGTTGTTCTAATGTAATGATTTAATTACAGAATTGACCTATAATTGTTGATAATATTAACAATTTGTTCATAAGATAGGATTAAAAAGAGGCACATTTATTGTGCTTTTCTTATGCTTAATTAATTTTTTATAGAAAAATTTTAAAGAATTTCGACATTTTTTCAAAAGTATTGAATTTTTTTTAATATTTATGTATAATCTATATTGAATAATGAGGAGTATAAATTATGGCTAAAAAAGAAAAAACAAAAGTTAAAAAGAAAAGAAAAATTATTAAACCTAAAATTCAAACAGGTTTTTGTATAATTAGTTTATTATTTATATTAGGCTGTTGTATTTTTTATGGAAGTAGATTAATAAAATATTATCGTGTTTATAATCCTAAATCATCAAGTGGTGAGACTTTGAAAAATTTAGCTTCAACAATTACTACTTCTTCACCAATTGTTTATGAGGGAGATGGATTATACAGTAGTAGTGGAAATTATATATATAAAGGAGAAAATGTTAATAATTATGTAATAGTTTCTAATATGATTTTTCGAATAATTAGAATTAATGTTGATAAAACAATGGATATTGTTCTTGATGAATATATAAATAAACTTAATTGGGATAGCGAACTTAAAAACTATCAAGATTCATATGTTAATGAGTATTTAAATGCGAAATTTGTCGACATATTAGATAAAAATATATTAGAAAAAACAAGAGTTTGTGATGAAGTAGTTTTAAGTGCTGATAAGGTTACTTGTGATAAACCAAATACAGATAATTATGTAAGATTGCTTGGAGTATCAGATTTTTTAAATAGTATTGTTGATGGTAAAACTTATTTAGTAAATAAATCAGAAAATTTATGGTTATATAATCATAATGAAAAAGAGGTATGGCATACAACAGGAGCAACAATTTCTCTATCTGAACCAAATACCAATTATGGTGTTAAACCAGTTGTAACTTTAAAGAATACGACTATTTTAGTTAATGGAGATGGAACAAAAGAAAATCCATATCAAATTACAACAGATAAAAATAAAATAGGAGTAGGAACTTATTTAGATATTGCTGATGATGTTTATATTGTCTATGAAATAGGAGACGATTATTACAAAGTAGAAAGTAATAAGTTATTAAAAAATACGATGATTTTTGATAGTTCAACTAATGAGTATAAAAATTCATCTTTAAAAGAATATTTAGAATCAACTTATCTTGATAGTTTAAGTTATAAAAATATTTTGACAGATGCTAGTTTCGGAACATTGATTAGTAAAGTTGGGTTATTAAGTAGAGAAGATTTAAAATTTAATAGTTCTTTAGAGTCATATTATTTAAGTGATGAAAAAGATAGTAATGTATACTTATATAATGCATCTTTAGTTTCAAGTCGACCAAATGTAAGAAGAGGAATAAGACCTTGTCTTGGAATTAAAAAAGATTTAAAAATCATCAGTGGTAATGGTACTAAAATAGCACCATTCATCGTGGAGGTATAGTTTATGCGTAAATCAACAATTTTTGTTCTTATTATTGATATAATAGTAATTGGTTGCTTTATTCTCTTCTATGGACCTTATAAAGAGTTCAGAAATGTTTTAGTAAATACTGCAATGGTAACGAAATCACATCAATATATTGCTTATACATTTTATAGTGAAGAAACCGTTAAGGAAATATTAGCTTTAAATAAATATATTCCAGTTGATGAGGATATTGATTTAGATGATATTGTTATTGATACATCTGAAAAAGATAGTTATGATAACGAATATGATGAGGCTATTTTAAAAAGAGATCCTGGTAATGATGAATACAAATATTTAAAGGTTAAAGTTGGTAAATATGATGCTCATTTAGTTGCTATTTATCACCCTGAAAATGTAAAATTAATTACAAGTAAATCATTTAATACAGGAAATGGTCAAGAAACAGTTTTAAATATGTGCAAAAGATATGGTGGTCTTGTTTGTATTAATGGAGGAGGATTTGCTGATCCTGATGGTTGGGGAAGTGACATTCCATTTGGTTATGTTATCAAAGATGGCAAGGTAATATGGTCCCCTGTTTCAAGTCAGGAAAATATAATCGGTATAACTGATGAAAACAAATTGTTACTAGTTAAAGCAACAGGAAATGAGGCTGTTGAAATGGGACTTCGTGATGGGCTTCAATTTGGACCTTTCTTGATTGTTAATGGTGAAAGTATTAAATATGCTTCATCAGCCGGTGGTTATGATAGAGCAGCTCGAGTTGCTATCGCTCAAAGAAAAGATGGGGTAATTATGTTCTTAGTAACTGAAGGAACACATGGAAGTGGTCCAACGATGAAAGAGGTAATTGATACCCTTGAATTATATGGAGCATATAATGCTGCTAACCTTGATGGAGGTACTTCAACTCAGATGGTTATAAAGGGAAAACTTGTTAATAATCCAAAAAATGTTTTTGGAAATTCTGTTTCAGGTGGTAGACGAGTTGTGACAGGTTTTGGTTTAATTCCAAGTGAAGATTAGAGGACGCTAGTCTTCTTTTTTTAATAAAAATAATTTCTTTTGACATCTATACTTCATTATGCTATAATATTCGACATAAAAGAGGGGATACTATGAATCAAAAAGAATTATTAAAGAATAAAATTCAAAGTTATTCATTTAAAGATGAAGAACTTAATTCACTTTTTATAAGCAGTTTTTTTAAAGATTTACCACATGACTTACAAAATGAGATTTTACTATTAGATGATAATGAAATAATCGAATATGTAAAATTTCTTTTAGAATTTAAGAAAAATCATGGAGCTTTTTTAGGTTATGAAAAGAAGCTATTTGAGATAAGTAATTTATTAATTTTAAAAATAACTTCACCTAATGCTTTAATAGTTGAAGATATTTTAGCAAAAACTAATTTAATAGATAATGCTGATATTGTTTTAATCGTATCAAGTTTATTAACAACTACAAAGTTAAATAACGTAAAAAAATTCCAAGAATTAGTAATTAATCCATTAAATAGAAATAAAAAAGTTTTAAAGCCCATTGCAACATTAATGTCTTTAAATATAGAATCAGATTCTGTTTTAAAAGCTCTAGAGTTATTAGAAAATAATACTTTAATTGAAAATCCTAATATTCTTGGCTTTTTAACAATATTTTTCTCACTATCTGATATAAAAATGGAAGTAATAATTGATATTATTAAAAATCTTGATAATATTAAATCTACTAACATTTTATCTATTATTAATAGTATAAATAATATTAATAGTCCTGATATCTTAAGAGAATTAGCTAAATCTTTTAAAAATCCTAAATTAGCAATGGATTCTAACTTATCTTTATATTTAGAGATAATAAATCGTAGTTTAAAAAATCCAAATTTAAAACTATTCGTGAAATTACTTAAAAATGATTTATTATTATCAAGAAAAGATGCTACTTTAATACTTACTAAATATGTTTTAAATGTTTCAGAAGATGGTTATGTTAAAAGTCAAAATACGGAGTTAAAAAACAAAATATTATTTTTTGTTTTAACTAGAAAAAGTATGTTAAATTCTAAATATTTAATTAAAGTTTTAGAATATATTAGTACATGTAATGTAAATTGTTACTATAACGTTCAAAGATTAATTCAAAATAAACCTTTTATGAAAGATGAAATATTTAATATTTTATTTGATGGTTTAACTAATACTGTAAATCAAGATATTAAAGATATGATTATTGCACTAAGTTGTAATCAAAATAGGCTTAAAAGTATAAGCGAAGTAAAAGCAATTATTGCCTTTATGATGGAAATAAAAGAAAAATATAAACTTAATGCTTTTTATAAATTATTTATAAATATTGATTCAAAATCAGAACTTGTTCTTGAAGATATAAATTCTAATAATAGTAATTTAATAAAAATGGCTATTTTGAAAGCTAATAGTGTTTTTCAAGTTGAAGCAATTACAAAAATTGCTAATTCAATAAATAATTCAAAATATAAAAACATTATTTTAACTGAAATAACAACTTCTTCTGAAAAAGTTACAAAAGGTATTTTAGAACTTGTTAGAAATAAAAAAATATTAAATGATGTTAAATTTGTTGATATATTTGAGATAGTAACATCTAATATAAGTGATGATGCTAGAAGTTTAATTATTAAGTTTACAAGTTATCCTGAATTTTTAAATTTAAATAATTATTTATATATTTTAAATATAATAACTTTAAATAATAGAATTTCTGTTGGAATAATAAATGATTTCTTTCAAAAAGTTAAAGATGATACTAACTTAAAAAATTTATTAGATATTGATAATCAAAGTGGTCAAACATTTTTAATTATACTTAAATGTTTATTAAGTATAAAATCAAATTTACAAGGTAGTTATATTATTAAATTATTAGAGTATCCAGAAATATTAGAAAATAAAAAACATCTTATTTTAATTATTGAAGAAATAATAAATACAAAAGAAAAGATAAAATTAGATGGTATAATAAATCTAAATATAAGAGAGTCTAATAATTTAGATAAAGAAACGTATTTAAGAAACAATGTTTTAAGTAATCAGATAAAAGCATGTAAATATAGTTTTCAAATAGATACATTATTAGCTATTTCTGATATTATTAAAAATAAAAAAGGTGAAGCTGAGATTTTAACAAGTATTCCTTATTACAATGAAACAAAATGTATGTATTTAAAAGAGATTTTAAATATACCTGAAGTTATAGATCTAGATATTTTTATGAATATTATCTATTTATTTAATGAAGAAAATAATCCTATTCATATGTATGGAATTCTTGAACTAGCTAAAATTAAAGAATACCGAAATGATATTTATTTTTATAAAATGATAAAAGAAACAGTTAATATTAAACAAGTTGAAGCAATTATTAGAATTTTAAAATCTAATCTTGATATAGAATCTTTTAGATTATTAGAATTATTAAATACTATATTGCTTACTAAAGATAAATTAGAAATAAATGCTATTACAGAGATAATTTTAGCATCAAAAGTTTTAGGTTATAATGAAACTAATTTAGCAATTGATAGCTTATTAAAATATAAACATAATATTATGGATAGAATTAGTTTTTCTAAAAGAAATGTAATAAAAAATATATTAGAAACTGTGAGAAGAGAAGTAGAATTAAAAAGTTTAGAGCATGATAAAATAATAAAACCTAAAGATATAAATTAAGTTTATTCATCTTGACATATAGAAAAAATTAATTTTAAATTTATTCTTCTAGTTTCATATAATATGATATAATGAAATCAGGTGGTGCGTCAGTTCGGCGTATAATATATAGTTGGTGGAAACCCAACATGGTAATCCCTAGCAAGGAGCCATTAGT
>CANRJE010000027.1 GCA_947630865.1 uncultured Bacilli bacterium
AGAGGCTGCTGAAAAAGTATACAAAGATTACTGTAAAGAAAGACAGTAGTCTTTTAATTTGGTATAATAGTTATATAAGGACAATGGTGGTAGTATGTTAAAGAAAAGTAACCAATTAGAATTAAGTTTTAGTAATCATATTGAATTATATGATATATTAATTGAAAAAGATAATTTTTGGAGACAACTAAATGAAATAGTAGATTTTTCATTTGTAGTAGAAATGCTAAAAGATAAATATTCAACAACAATGGGAAGAACAAGTGAAGATGTAATAAGAATGTTTAAATACTTACTTTTAAAAACATATTATAAATTATCAGACAGAGGACTAGTAGAAAGAACAAAAACAGATATGTTATTTAAATATTTTCTGGACTATGAACCAGAGGAAACTAAATTAATAGATGCAAGTTTATTAACAGTATTTCGTCGGGAAAGATTATTAGATAATGATAATAATTTAATGGATAAATTAATAAGTAAGACAGTAGAAATAGCAATAGAAAAAGGATTAATAGAAGTTAAAAATAAATTAATAGTAGATTCAACCCATACAAACGCAATGTATAGCCATATATCACCGAGAGAAGAATTAATAAGACAAGCCAAAGAACTTAGAAAATCAGTTTATAAAATAGATGAGAGTATGCATGATAAAATGCCTAAAAAAAGAGAAGCAACAGGATTATTAGAAGATCAAATAGAATATACAAAAGAACTTTTAAAAATAATAAAAAAAGACAAAAGATTTACCAAATTACCTGCAATAAAAGAACAAATAGATTTATTAGAAGAAACAATGACGGATACAGAATATGAAATAGAATATTCAAAGGACCAAGATGCTAAAGTAGGACATAAAACGGCAGATACTTCATTTTTTGGATACAAGACACATATAGCAATGACACCAGAAAGAATTATTACATCAGCTGCAATAACAACTGGAGAAAAACATGATGGAAAAGAGCTTATTGAATTAATAGAAAAAAGTGAAGATAATGGTATAGAAGTAGAAGCAGTTATAGGAGATGGAGCATATTCAGAAAAAGATAATTTAGATTATTGCAGTGAAAATAATATAAAAAATGTTAGCAAGTTAAGTAAATCAGTGACTCATGGTAATGGGAAAAATAAAGAAGATTTTGAATATAATAAAGATGCTGAAATGTATGTTTGCAAAGCTGGACATATGGCAATAAGAAAAGTAAAATCAGGAAGCAAAAAGTTAGAGCAAAATGTTGAAAGTTATTTTTTTGATGTGGAAAAATGTAAGCATTGTCCTTTTAAAGATGGTTGTTATAAAGATGGAGCAAAAACAAAAAGCTATAATGTAAAAATAAAAGATGATACACATATAAAACATATGGATTATATGGAAACAGAAGAATTTAAAACTTTATATAAAGAAAGATATAAAATAGAAGCAAAAAATGCAGAATTAAAAAATAATTACAATTATGATAAAGCAAATGCCTGTGGAAAACTAGGTATTACAATACAAGGGGCGACTACGCTCTTTTTAGCCAATATGAAACGAATAATTAAATTAAATGAAGAAAAAAATAAAAATATAAGGTAAATAATTAACCTATATTTGCAATTTTTTATAAAATTTACAGAAAAACTGATAAATAGAAGTTATATTCTAAATATCAGTTTTGATTTTAACTACTTTTTCAGCAGCCTCGATTAAAGACTTCTTTTTTTTCTAAAAAAATATTGTATCTTTTTATTTTTAATGCTATAATCAAATTATAATGATAATAGAGAGGTCAAATATGAAAAATAGAAAACTTGTTACATTATTACCTGTATTTATTATATTAATGGGAGTTATTGTTGTTAGTGCATTTGGAGTTTCTTATTCAGCAGGAGAGTATTACTATGTACGAAGAAATATGCTTTCTCATCACTTTATAAGAAATAATATTGCTAATACAGCAAGTGGTACTATTTTAATTAAAACTGGTACTAGAACCTCAACATCGAGTGGTGATGTTAAAATAGTTTATTGTGCTGAACAGGGAGCAAATAATACTGCTAAAGCTCATACAAGGAGAGCACTTAGTACAGTTTCTACTGGATTAGTAAGTGATAATGCAAAGAAAAAATTGAATGCATTTATGCAATATGCCTATCCTTATGCAACTTTAACTGAAATAAAAACGGCTTTAAAAGATCCAAGTAAAGGTATTGGAGCAGGTACTTATAGCAAATATAATTTTGATAATTTAGATGCTCAAGAAAGTATGACAGCAGTTCAAGCATCAATTTGGAATGCAATAAAAAATACGAATGGTTTTACTTATGGAAAAACAGTTGGTAAAATTACAGATCAACGTAAATATAAAGCATTTGCTGATGACCCAATTAACTGGGAAAGTTGTGGAGGTTATCATATAGGACGTGGTAAACATGCAACCGTTTTAAATTCTGAAGAATCTTCTTGGTATTCTTCATCTGGTTGTAATGCTGGTGGAGATTTCTACAAATATGTCTTTAATGTTAAAAATGATGGTTTATCCGATGAAAGAATTAATACTTTAATAAATTGGTATGCAGGTCTAGAATCTAAGGTTTCATCTTCCGTTTCCGCACCTAATGTAACCGTTAAGTCTTCACATTTCCAAAATGCTGGAGCAACTTTAACTTTAGATGTTACACTTGATTCTGGTGGAGTAGCTTATGATGTTACTTTCTATAATCAAGATGGAGGAGAAGTTTTAAGTCAACAACATGTTAATGCTGAAGAATCTACTAATAAACAATTTCAAATTACTGAATTACCACTTACAACAACAAGAGTAGATGCTAAAGTAACTATTCCAGGTGTTGCTAAAGCTATTTACTATTATCAAGGTAGCGGACAAGATTGGATTGGTGTTGATACTGAAGCAGATAATGTTAATCTTACACTTCCAATTTTAAATAATGGTAATGGTCAAATTATAGTTTATAAAATTTCTGATGGTAGTGTAAATGTTGATGTACAATATTCACCTGTTGGAGATAAGTGTAGTACTGCTAAAGATGGTTGCTTATCTGGTGCTTATTTCATTTTATATTCTAGTGATAAGACAACAATTATTAAAGAATTTATTTCAACGAAAAGTAGTTTTACAATAACTAATTTACCAGATGGTACATATTATTTATATGAACAAGATCCACCTTATGGATATACAAAATATGATAGCAATAAAACTAATGTTGATTCAGATGGATTTATAAAAATTGAAATTAAAAGTGGAAATACTGGCTATGTTACAGTTAACAATGATTTGATAAAAATTTGCTTTAAAAAGGTTGATAAATTTACACAACAACCATTAGATGGTGCTCAATTTAGAATAGAAGATGCAGAAGGAAGTACCTATGAACAAATTATTACTTCATCACAGCAACCAGAGTACTGCTTACAAGAAAGACAATTTGATTCAGGATATTATTATTTAGTTGAAGAAGAAGCACCTGCTAATTATATTAAGAGTACGAAAAAGTATAAATTTGCAGTTGGTAAATTTAATCCAGACGATGTAGCAGTTGAACTTCAAGGTGATGATATCGAAACATTAGAAACTAGAGAAAATGTTGTAACGATTGAGAATAAACCAGGCACAGTTATTACTAAAACAGATGTATCAACAGGTAAATGTGTAGAGGGTGCTAAACTTACTATTAAGGATCAAAAAGGTGATACAGTTGATACTTGGACTTCTACTTGTGAAGATGGAAAAGATACTCATTTAGTTGAACTTAAGGAAGGTACTTATACTCTTGTTGAAGAATTAGCTCCAAGTGGTTATGCAACAGCTGAATCAATCGAGTTTACAATTGATGCTCAAGGTAAGACAACTACATCATTGAATATGAAAGATGCACCAATTGAAGCTTGTTTCTTAAAAGTAAGTGCAGATGCAGAAGAAGGATTGGTTGGTGCAGAATTTGAAATATATCGAGAAGATGGAACATTATACCAAAAATTCGTATCTGATACTGTTGCAACTTGTTTCCAATATATGCCAGTTGGTAAATATACAGTTAAAGAAACAAAAGCACCTAAGGGTTATAAAAAATTGGATAAAGATATAACAATTGAAGTTAAAGATAGCAATGAAACTCAAACATTTGAAATTGAAAACGAAATGGAAGTTCCAAAGACAGATATGGATGCTTCACAAATTGTTCTAATCGTTGCTTCAATCTTCATGATATTTGGTTTAGGATTGGTTGCTTATTATGGCTACAAGCGAGAAGCGTAAAATAAAAGCAGAGACCATACTTGTTATAGTAGGGTCTCTCTTACTAATAATATCTTTAATTTTATTTCATTATGAAAAAATATTGGAAATAAAAGATCAAATTGTTAATAATATAGAAGCAGAAAAATATAAAGAAAATACATCTTTTAATAATGAAGTTACAGTTAATATTGATGTTGATTATGTTGATTCAAACTCTGATAAACCTAAACAGCCAACTACTGAAGGTTCTCCAAATTATATTGGTTTTTTAGAAATTGATAAAATTAATTTAAGACAGGGTTTGCTTCCTAAAGAATCTTATTATAATAACGTTAATTTTCATGTTCAAATTTTACCACTTGCTGATTATCCAGATGTAATTGGAGGAAACTTTATTTTAGCTGGACATTCTGGTAGTGGAAGTATTGCTTATTTTAGAAATTTATATCAATTAAGTTTAGGAGACGAGGCTAAAGTATATTATAAGAGTAAATTATATCGTTATAAAATTGTGAATATTTATAAACAAGCAAAAGATGGTGCTTTAAATGTTTATAGAGATGCAACTGTATCAACTTTAACATTAATTACTTGTACCAAAAACGATAAAAAATCTCAAACAGTATATATTTTAGAATTAGTGGGGGTAGAATCATATTAGGAGGAGTTATGTTTAAAGATCCTTTTATAATTAGTAGTTTTATTTTTGCTATTACTTTCTTTTTGATTTTACTCTTGAACCATACTTTAAAAAATAGACTACTTAAATTAGTATTATTGCTTTTAGGATTTACTTGTTTTGTTTTAATTTTAGTTTTTGATAATCCTTATATATATCAATTATTACGTTTTTTGATTGCTTATTTTTGGTATCCGGATTATTTAACTTTTGTGACTGTTATTTTATTATCAGTTTTAATATTTATCTATACAATATTAAGAGAAAAGAAGAGTTTATTAAAAAAGATTCTTAATTATATTATGTTTTCAATTGCTTTTTGTACGTATATAATTTTTCAAAGAATAGATATAAATCCTGAATCATACACTAGTTTATATTCTAGTGATAGTTTGATAGTAATGCGTATTTTAACAATTAGTTTTGCAGTATGGATTTTAATAACAATAATTATAAATATAATAAAAAGAGGTAAAGATGAAAAGTAGATATATATATATGAAAGTTTTAGGCTTATTATTAGTAATTGTTGGATTCAGTTATAGTTTAACAAGTTTCAACAATTTTTTCTCTTATATTTTTGAAACTAAAATATTTCCAGAAAATTTAAATATATATTTGATGTCAGTTGGTTTAATTATACCATTGTCAATGTTCGTATATGGTGTTTACTTTTATTTTTATACAGATTTTAATATAACCAAAATAAGTAAATTAATTTTTGGTTATAATTTATTTCTTTTAGTAATATCAGCAATAATTGCAATTTTTAATGGTATGAATTTATTAGCTGAATCAAGTTTTTTTCAACTTTTTGAGTTTATACATTATACTTTTTCATACTTTGCATTTTTCCTTTCTATTATGGGATTATATGGTTGTTTTAAATATAAGTTTTAAGTCTACTTGACTATTCTTGACAATTGTAGACAATTAGTATTTGACCTTAATTCATTTTTTTGTTATCATAGTAAATGTGTTCAAAAAAAATGAAACACATATAATATAGAGGTGTCTAAAAATATGAATACAAAAAAGAAATTAAATTGTTACCTGTATAGCAATTTAATTGTATGTTTTTTATCTTTGAATTTCTTTGTAAATTCTAAAACAACTACTTTAGTAGCTGCAACAAAAGATAAAGGGGTATTTAGTAACATATATAGGGCTGTAGAAGTTTTAGCTTATAATCAGGAACAAGTTGAAGAAGTAGAAGTTGCTCCTATAAATAATGAAACTTCAAAACCAGAGACAACGAAAATAAATGTTGGAGTAAGAACGGTAACTAGTAAAAAAGTTATTCCTTATATAAAGCCTAGTTATGATAGTGTAACGGGAAGTAATTTAGTTTCTTATGCGAAACATTACTTAGGGCTCCGTTACGTATCAGCTGGTAGATCTTTGAAAACTGGTACGGATTGTAGTGGCTTTACAATGCTTATTTATAGAGAGTTTGGAATAAGTTTAGGACCAACAGTGTCAAGTCAGATTTATAGTGGTAAATATGTTAGTAAATCTGATTTAAAACCAGGAGATTTAGTTTTCTATGGTAATGGTTCTGGAAGAGCAAGTCACGTAGCTATTTACATGGGTAATGGTATGATTATTCATCAATCGAATCCTCGTGATGGTGTAAAAATTAGTTCACTTAATATAATGGTTTATATAACTGCTCGAAGAGTTATCTTTGAAAAACCTAAACCAAAAGTAGAAATTAAAAAAGAGGAAACTGTTAAGCCTAATGTAAGTGAAGAGAAACCATCACCAAGTGAAGAAAAAGATAAAAATGATGAGAAAGAATCAACAGTTCCAAGTACACCAGATGTTAATGAAACTCCTGAAGTTCAAGAAAAGCCAACGGATCCTGAAACACAAGTAGATCCAAATCCATCTGAACCAGTTAATCCACCAACGGAATCTAAACCAGAGGAAGATAAAAAAGAAGAAACACCACCTGTTCAGGATAATCAAAACGATACAAATAATCAATCATCAGAAGCAAATGATTCTAATAAATCCGAAACAGATACATCAACTAATCTAGAGTAAAAAATTATAAATTAGTATATAATATAAAGAAAAAGGGTATTGAAAAAACATTAAAAATGTTATATAATACTCTTGTTATTTGTCCCAGTAGCTCAGCTGGATAGAGCATCGCCCTTCTAAGGCGAGTGTCAGGGGTTCGAATCCCTTCTGGGACACCACTTTGTTAATTGCCCTTATTTTATAATAAGGGTTTTATTTTATATAAAATTAAGAATAATAACAAATCTTCTTTTATTTTTTAGATAAAGTGTGTCTAAAAGTATCTAGTAGTTGTACGTAGATAACAAAAAGACAATAAATTTTTATATCTTGTCTATTTCATTTTTTTATGCTTCAAAAATTGTTTGTAAACTTTCGAAAATAAACTTCTTTTATTTGGAATATTGTGATATATTTGATATAGAGGTTAAGGAGAGGTTATGAAAGTAGTTTTATTAGGAAGTAATACAAAAAAAGAAATAGAAAAAAGAATTCAAGTTGTAGCATCAGCAGGTAATTTATCTCGTGCTGACGGCACAGTAACTCAGGTTTTTTCAAATCATAAATCATATGAATCAAATTTAAAATTAGCAAGAGCAGTTGTTGGATATGGACATAAATCAATTGCTGAACATGATTACTTAGTTTTTGCTATTGAAGATGTAAGTGTTTTGATTGAACAAATTTTGATTTCTTATCGTTTGACTTCATTTACAATTAAATCTAGACGAAATGTTGATTTTAGAAACGTAGGATTTTATGTTCCTGAATTTAAAGACAAAGATGGAAATGTCTTAAAAAATAATAAAGAATTACAAAAAAAATACAAAAAGCATATGCAAACTTTATTCACAAAATATGGTGAATTAGTAGATTTAGAAATACCTGTTGAAGATTGTAGATATATTTTACCATATTCATTTAATAGTAATATTATTATGGGCTGTGATGCTAATGAATTATTGAGAATAACAGCAGACCTTTTATATGGTAAATTAAAAAATATTGAAGAGGCATATGAATTAGGTTTAAAATTTAAAGAAATAATTGAAAAATATGCTCCATATTTGATAAGAGCTTTAGATAGTGAAAAAGAAAAAGATTACTATGAAGATAAATATTCATTTTTAGATACAATGGTTAATCCTAAAAGTAAATTACTTGATAGTGTAAAAATGACTAACTATACAAAAGATGCAGATTTAGTTGTAATTTTAAATATTTTAATGGAAAGATATCAAGTAAGTTTTGAAGAAGCTAAAAAAATTCTAAAAGATTTAAAAGAACAGGATAAAGATATTGAAAGAAAATTAATGCAAGGGTTAATACATAGTAAAAATCAAAGAGAATTAGAACAAGTTATTTTCTCTTTTGAAATACCGATTGAATTAGCAGTTTTAACTCATATTACAAGACATAGAATGCATTCTTTATTAGTTCCAGATTTTATACCAATGTGGGATTTAAGTAATTATAAAATTCCTAAGACAATAGAAAAAAATTGTTTAGATGAATACAAAGAAATATTCCAAAATAATAAAAAAGTTATGGAAGAATTTAAATCTTTAGGCGTAAGAGATGAGGATTTAGTTTATTTCTACTTATCAGGTAATGCTTGTAATATTTATACAACTATGAATGCTAGAACTTTAATGTGGCTTAGTCGTATGCGTTGTTGTAATAAAGCTCAAATTGCAATTAGAAAAATTGCTAAAGAAATGGTTGCTGAAGCTAAAAAGGTTGCACCTTTAATTGGAGAAGGATTAGGTCCTACTTGTGAAGTATTAGGATATTGTCCTGAAGGAAAAGATTCATGTAAGAATAGGGGAGTTGTAATTAAAAAGAAAGAAAAAGTAGTATCTTAATTACAACTGTTCTTATAAAGGAGATACAATGGGATACATAGAAAATGTTCGAAAATACGTTGGGCATAAACCAATTTTTATATGTGGAGCTGGAGTTTTAATATATAATGAAAAAGGTGAAGTGTTGCTTCAAAAAAGAAGTGATGATGGAGCTTGGGGAAATCCAGGTGGTTCAGTTGAATTTGGTGAAACAGTTGAAGAAGCAGCAGTTCGAGAAGTTTATGAAGAGACAGGTTTAAAAATAAAACCTGAAGATTTAAAATTATTTAAAATATATTCTGGTGAAAAATTACATCATATTTATCCTAATGGAGATGAAGCTTATATTGTCAGTATAATGTATGAAACCAATAAATATGAAGGAAAATTAAGATTAGATGAAGAGTCTCTTGATTTAAAGTTTTTTGCTCCAGACGCTTTACCTGAAAATCTTAGTAAATTATTTGATTTTCTAGCTGATGACATAAAAAATAGAAAATAATTTTTATATAAAAATGATGCATAAATAGACATCTAAAGGAGAAAAAATGAGAGATAATAATAAAAAAACTTATATTGAATTCTTTTACATTCAACCAGGTGTTCCACCTATTTTAAGATATGAAATATCAACAAGAGATCCATTACAAATAGAATATGATGATATAACTGTTGCTTTTCGTTTCTGTGATAAAAAAGGTGATGAGTTTATCAATTATTCTAAATGGTATTTTATAGGAGAAGAATTATCACTTGAAGATGCAATCAAAAGACTAGGTCATATTCAAGCTTATAAATCTAAATTAGAGACATTTAAAAATAATTTTGTAAAAAGAATTTGTATTACAAGATTAGATAATTTAGTTCCAATGTCAGATGATGATATAACAATAGAGCAATATAAAAAAGAAAATGAGAGTATAGTAAAAACTAAATTAAATAAGAATTGGTTATAATTTAATTAATATAACCGCTTTATACTGAGACCTTGACAATTCAAGGTCTTTTTGTTATAATAAGAAACAAAATTTTGGAGGGGGAAAATATGAATATACCAAATTATGTAAATAAAGTTGAAAGATTAATAAAAGTTAATTACACAAATGGAAATAGTGAAACTTATCAATTAACCGATAATATTTTAAAAAAGTTAAAAGAAAGTGATATTGAATCTTTTGAAATAATTGAAGAGAAAACAATTACTACTGAATCAGGAGAAGTTTTTTCATCTAGAAATAGAAAAGGTAATTACTTTATAGGTCAAAAAATGACATTATTTGAAGCATTTAAAGCCTATGGAAATGATCCTGCTTATATCAATGTTCTTGCTCATATGAAGAATGATAAAGTAAAATATGTATGTTTAACACCATATAAGAAACTTATAGCTATTTCAAAAGATGATATTTGTACTGACCTTGATACAATTGATGAAAAAATAGATGTTCAAAGTCCAATAGTTAAATCTTTAAGTGATGAAGATGTTGAATTATCAATTTGTAGTTCAGTTATATGTAATTATGGACTTGATGAAGAAAGATACTTTGATAGAAATCAAGTTGAAATAAGTGATATTTTAGGTATTAAAAATTTAAATTATTTTTCTACTAATGATATAGATGTTATATCTTATAATGGAGATTTTTATTTAAGTAAACCTAAAAATGAAGAAAAATATTTTATAGGTAAAAAAATGAGTTTAGAAGAAGCTTCTTTATTATATGGAATGATGCCTTCTTATATTAATGTTTTTGCTTATATGAGAAGAAATGGTGTTACAACTGTTTTATTAACATCTTATAATAAATTAATAGCAATTCCTGATAATGCAAAATGTATAGAACCTAGTGAATTTGTTTTTGCTAGTGAATATTCAAAAGCTTCAAAATAGTTAAATTAAACGTCTTGGGACGTTTTTTTTATTTTAATTTATACATACTATATATGGTGATATTTTTATGATTTATCTTAATTATTTCTTTTTTTATTCTTTATTAGGATTTATTATGGAAAGTACTTTATATAAAATAACAGTTGTTAATATGCATAGTGGAATTTTATATGGACCATATACTTTAGTTTATGGATTTGGAGTTTTAACATCTATTTTAATTTATGAATTTTTAGAATCAAGAGTAAAGTGGAAAAATAAATTTATAAAGGTACTTTGTTATTTTCTTTTATATACAATTGTTTTATCTTTAATAGAATTTATTGGAGGACATATTTTACATTTCTTTTTTCAAATTGATTTATGGAATTATAGTAATCATATTGATGCCCTTGGAAAATATATTTGTCTTACTAATTCTTTAATTTGGGGATTACTTGGAACTTTAAATGTTTATTTTATTTATCCGAGATTAAAAAAATTATTTAAAAAAATACCAAAAGTTTACACATATAGCATATTAGGTATTTTAATACTAGATATTATATTAACAATTATAACTAAAATATTATTCTGATTAATTCAATTTATGTTATACTATATTTATAGGTGGTATCTATGAAATGTAGTAATTGTTCTAATGATAAAATTACAGCAAGTGATAAGTTTTGTCCTTTGTGTGGAAGTACCATTAAGAAAAAAAATAAAACTAAAAAAATTGTTATAATAACTCTTTTAATTTTATTCTTTGTTTTTATTCTTTATATGATATCTTTAATTATGTTAATTCAAAATGTATTGGATAATGAAGTTTCCATTACTGCTTTGGAATTTGAAAATTATATGGAAAAACATGATTGTTATTTAGAAACTGATGATACTTCTTATCGAAATGCTAAATTATATAAAGTAAAAGAAGGGGATGGGTGTCATTATAATATAACATTCATGGAAGGAGATTATAAGTCTTTAAATGAAGAGTTTCACAAATTAGACTTAAATAATAAATCTTTTATTTCTAATTCTTATTATAGTTATAAAGACTCTTTGAAAGTTTATAAAGTTGTAACTAAAAAAAATTCAATGTTATATGGAAATGCTTCTTTTGATAATGAGAAAGAGTTAACTAAAGCTTTTTCCGATTTAAAGTTTGATTTCAATAAAGGTAATTTATTTTTTTGTTCAATGATTATATTTATGATTATTTTGTTAATTTCTATAATTTTTCTAATTGTTGTTTACTATAAAATATTTAAAAAAGTTGGCTTAAAGGGTTGGTATATTTTTATTCCTTTTTATAATATTTATTCTCTTATTTCTAAGTTAACAAAAAAGAGTTGGGTTAAGTTCCTTTTAATAGTTGAATATACATTAATGATTTTATATATAATTGTAAGTTCTATTTTCCTTAATCCTTATATAATGTGGCTTTTATTTCTTCTTATGGAAGCACTTCTTATTATTTACTATATCTTATATATTTTTCTTAATATAAAAATGACTAAATCTTTTGGATATAGTGTTGGTTATGCTGTAGGTTTAATTTTAATACCAGTTATTTTTCTTCCTATATTTGCCTTTGATGATAATAAATATTTAGGAATTAAAGAGTAATTTTTAATGAAATTTTAGAATAAAGTGTATATCAAAAAATGTCTATTTGTTCTTTTAGGTTTCATTTTAAATTACTTTTTTTCTATTTTAAAAAATTAGACATATATTTAAGTGGTGGAAATATGTTTAATAAAAAGATTGATAGTAGGATTAAATTAGTTTTAATTTTTTTTATTAGTTTTTTTGCAGTTATATTTTTAAAAATAGTTTACATTGAAATGATTGATTATAAAAAGTTATCAAGTTTAGCTAATGATTTATGGAGTAGAGATTTACCGATTGAAGCAAATAGGGGATTAATACTTGATAGAAATGGTGTTATTTTAGCTGATAATATTACAACTACTTCTTTAGTATTAATTCCAAGTCAAATATCAAAAAAAGAAGAAGTAACAAAGACTCTTGCTGATATTTTAGGTGTTACTTATGAAGAAATGAAAACACACATTTATAAAAAAACTTCAATTGAAAGAGTGCATCCTGAAGGTAGAAGACTAAGTTATGAAATAGCTGATAAAATTGAAAGTTATAATTATGATGGAGTTTATTTAGTAAAAGAAAGTAAAAGATATTATCCTTATGGTGAAACTCTATCCCATGTACTAGGTTATGTTGGAATTGATAATCAAGGACTTGGTGGTATTGAATTAATATATGATTCTTATCTACAGGGAGAAAATGGAGCGATTAAATATTTTAGTGATGCTAAAGGAAATAAAATTAATTTATCAGAATTATATTTAGAACCAGCTAGTGGAATGAATATAACTTTAACGATTGATATTAATATTCAATTAGCTCTTGAAAGAGAATTAGAAAATGTTGATAGTACTTTAAAGCCAGATGATTCTTTAGCTGTTGTTATAGATCCCAATACTGGTGAAATATTAGCTATGTCAAGTCGTCCTACTTTCAATCCTAATAATTATAAATTATATTCTACATCAGTTTTAAATAGAAATTTACCGGTTTGGATGACTTATGAGCCTGGTTCAACATTTAAAATTATCACGATGAGTTCAGCAGTTGAAGAGAAAGTAATTGATATTTATAATGACCACTTTTATGATTCGGGAAGTGTTAATATAAATGGAAGTCGAATTGGTTGTTGGAAATCTGGTGGACATGGAGATCAAACATTTTTACAAGTCTTAGAAAATTCTTGCAATCCAGGATTTGTAAAACTTGGACAATTACTTGGTAAAGAGAAATTATTTTCCTATTTCGATTTATTTGGCTTTGGGCAAAAAACGGGAATAGATTTAAATGGAGAATCCGAAGGAATTATGTTTTCACTTGATAAAGTAGGAGAGTTAGAACTTGTAACTTCTGCTTTTGGACAAGGAATAAGTGTTACCCCTATTCAACAAGTAACAGCTGTTAGTAGTGT
>CANRJE010000028.1 GCA_947630865.1 uncultured Bacilli bacterium
GGTTGTCCTAGTTAGGTTCGAACTAACGCTCATGGAGTCAGAGTCCACTGCCTTACCACTTGGCTATAGGACAATTACATTTAAATTATACAAGAATATTTTAGAAAAATCAACTTTCCTAATTAATTAAAATGCCTTTATTTTTTCTAACTTCTATTGTACAATAATCTCGGTGATTTATGAAAAATCTATTAATAAAACTAATTAAATTATATCAAAAAATACCAGGTGATTTTCATTTTAATTGTAAATACTATCCAAGATGTTCTGATTATGCAATAGAAGCTTTAGAAGAATATGGAACTTTAAAGGGAAGTTTTCTTAGTTTAAAAAGAATATTAAAGTGTAATCCCTTTAGTAAAGGAGGATATGATCCTTTAAAAAAATAACTGTCTATTCACTATAGACAGTTTTATCAAATGTATGTTCTGTTGTATCAAGTTTTAAAAGTTCTTTATGACTTATTAAGAAGAATGTATCTTCTAATGTATCAGTTCCATCTTCACTTATTGGGTCATCCCAAGTTAAATCAATATCATACCAATTATTATCAACATAAGCATAATTCCAAACATGATTAGCACTTGAAATACGATAACTTTTTACTCCAAACTTTTCTAAGAATAACATCATGCTATCAGTATATCCTCCACATAAAGCATATCCTTCTATTAAAGCTCCATAAGCTGTATCTGATTTATATTTTATTATATCTCTATCACTTCTATCTTGATCATATTTTGTATTATTAATAATATAATCATGAATTGTTTTTAATTTTTCTTTTAAAGTCATATCATCAGTTATATTATTTCTTATTATTTCATCAACTTTATAGTTTAATATAATTTGCATTTCTTCTGTATAATTACGATTAATTGCAATAGTAACTTTTCCTAAAGAATCAATTTCCGTTTCTAAATCTTTAAATCCATTATAAGGGTGAACAAAGTTATTAATATTAGAAATAACTGATTGATTATTTGCAATATCTTTTACATCTGTAATACAACCTTCATAATCTTCTGGACAATAAAAAGTAAAATTACTCATACCACTGTTAATAACAGTATAATAGATATTTAAAATATCTTGTTTTTTTTCAGGACTAAAGTTATCTGTATTAGAAACATATTTAAAATCATAATCACGATAATACTCATTTTTTTCAAGTTGTGTAGGCTCATTTTTAGCACTAGAAAAGTATCGATTATAATAAGTCAATAACTCTTCTTTGTAATGAAAAGTTAAGAAAAAAACAATTACAATAATTAAAATATAAATTATTTTTTTCATACGCCTCACCTAATTATATTCTACCATAAAATATTTTAATTAATACAAAAAAAATAACAAATTTTTATTATTTTGTTACTTTCTTACATCTGATTGACTGATTTTGTCAATCTAGATTTTAATCTTGCTGATTTATTCTTAGATACAATATTAATATTTTGTGCTTTATCAATATTTTTAATAGTAGTATTTAGAAGTTCTTGACTTTCTTCTTTCTTACCTTCTTTAACTAATTTTTCTAATTTTTTAATAGAGTTTTTCATTCTTGAATCAACTAAAATATTTTCTTCACATTTTCTTTTATTTGTTAAGACTCTTTTTTTAGCACTTTTAATATTTGGCATTATGTCACCTCTTTCTTAAAACACATATATAATAGCAAATTTATAGATAAAAAGTCAATAATAATAGTATTTTTTTTAAAATAATCCATACTATATATGGTGATTTTTATGCATGAAGTTGATTTATCAAAATTTAATATTCGTTCTGATTTAATAATTGAAAATAATAGTAAAGATTATATTGAAAATAGTTATCAGGATAAAGATATCCTAGTAGATTATATTAAATTAGAAGAGAATAATGCTTTAAAAAAGAAAAAAGGAGATTATATTACAATTAGTTTTCAAGATATAACAGATTCAAATAATTATAAAAGAGTATTAAAAGTTTTTATTAAAGAATTAAAAAGAATTTTAGAATTATCAAATATTAAAAAAGATGATAAATGTTTAATAATAGGACTTGGTAATAATAAGTCAACTCCTGATGCACTAGGTTATGAAACTTTAAAAAATATAATTGTTACAAGACATATGTATTTACTTGGTGATGTTGATGATAATTATCGTAATGTTTCAATATTAGAACCTAATGTTTTAGGAAATACAGGTATAGAATCTAAAGATTTAATAATGGGAGTAGTTAAAGAGACAAAACCAGATTTTATAATAGCTATTGATTCATTAGCAGCTTTTAATATTGATAGAATCCAAAAAACTATTCAAATAACGAATACTGGTATTCACCCTGGTTCAGGAATTGGAAATAATAGGGGAGAAATATCTAAAGAAACAATTAATATACCAGTAATTGCAATTGGTATTCCAACAGTTGTTTCTAGTGCTGTAATTGTAAACGATACTTTAAATTATTTAATGAAAAAAATAAGTTATCATAAAAATAATTTTGATAAAGATAAACTAATTCCTAAAAATAATATTAATTATTTAAAAGAAAAAAAAGAATTAACAAAAGAAGAAAAAGAAAAACTTTTAGGTTTAGTTGGTTCTTTAAATGAAAATGAGATGAAAGAATTAATTTTTGAAGTTTTAAATCCTATTGGTTATAATTTAATTGTAACAACAAAAGAAATAGATTTTATTATAGAAAAATTAGGTAAATTATTAGGTGATGGAATAAATAGTAGTTTACATAAAAATATTAACTTTTAATAATTTTAATTAATAATAAAAGAATAGGCGAGAATCCTATTCTTTTGAATTAGCAATTATTTTTTTAACTTCATCAATACTTAATCCTGAAACATCAGTTATTATATCAAGAGATACATCTTTTTTATTTAATGCAATAATCATATTACGTTTAGTATCTTGTGTTCCATTATTATATCCTTCGTTGTGTCCACTACTATATCCTTCTTTAATACCTTCTTTAAGTCCATTACTGTATCCTTCTTTGTGACCAATACTACGAGCTTCATCACGTTCTTCTTTAATTCTTATCATGCGTTCTAAATTAGCTAAATACTCATTCATCTCATAACTCATAAAATCCTCCCGAAATTTTACACTCGTCGATAAATTTCCTAAATGTTTGGTATAAGATTTTAAACTTTTTTCACTACTTTCAATTGATTTTAATTCATCTCTTTTAGAAATAGTTAAAAGTTTATAAAACTTGTCCTCATTTACAGTCTCATTATAACTAATATTCTCGTATTTATCAAGATTAATGTTGATTATTTTTATTAAAATTTTATTTGGATTTGTTTCATCATAATGAAGATATTCAACATTTTTAATTTTAGTTTCCTTAGCTATTTTTTTATTCTTATGCCAATTCAAATTTACTAAAATAGCAGTACTAGCAACATCATCATAATTACTTCCTATCGTATATCTACTTAATATTACTTCAAAGGTATATAATAAATTTCTTAGATATAATCCTCCATAATTATTATTTAATTCAATTAAAATATCTTTTCCTTCAAATTCTACTAATAAATCAACATACTTTTGCTTTTCTAAAATATGTCTTTTTGGTAATCGAATATTTTTGAAAGTTACTTTACCTTTAATTTTATCAATATCACAATCTAATATTTTAGAAACAGCCCATTCAACAGTTTCCATATTATTTTCATTAAATAAATCATTAAAAATCAAATCATTTCTAATTTGAAGAATTTCAGTATCGTATTTTTGTTTTAAAGTTTCTAGATCTTCTTTTGTCATTTCCATCCTTTCTATTAACCAGTTAATAAAAACATAATAAACGATATTTATCAAAATGTCAAATTTTGTAAATTGACATTTTGCAGTCAAAAATAAAGAAAAAATACTTTTTAATAAAAATAAGAAAATAAAATTCCAAATTACCCTATATTTTAATAATAAATTTAACGTTTTTTATATTAAATTAAAGTAAATTTCTAAAAAAAATTTTTTTTCAAATTAAATTCCTTGTTTTTACTTGTATTTTTTCTTTAAATAGGTTATTATTTTAATAGAATAGACTAGTTGAAAAATACTTCGTAAAGTATTATAATTATATATTATAAATAATAATAGGAAAGGATTTTAACATGGATTTAAAAAAAGAAATAGAGTTAAATAAAAAAATATTAATAGTTTTGGTTTTAATTGGTGTAATAACATTTAGTTTATATACATCTTATGCTTTATTTCAAGCATCAGTTAAATTAGATAATGTAGTAGAGATACATACAGCATCAGAATTACCAGGACCAACAGCAGTAAAGGTATTAAAAGAAAAGTTAGGAACCCCAACTTATATAATAGGTGTGACAAATGATAATGAATATACTACGGATGCGAATGCTGATATAAGAGAATATAGATTTTCTGGTTCAATTGTAAAAAATTATCTTTATTTTAATTGCGATGCAGATGTAGATGCCTCAACTGCAAGAACTAAGTGTGAATTATGGAGAATAATAGGAATATTTAAAGATGAGAATGGCGATGAACATTTAAAAATAACAAAAGAAGGCACAATAGGAGGTTTTCCAGAAAGCTATGTAATAGGAGGAGCAACTTATAAAATAATGTCAAGTGATGCTTCTCATGCTTATTGGAATTCATCTGATTCTCAAGGACTTAAAAATGACTGGGCAACTTCGGGGTTACAATATTGGCTAAATACAAAAAATGATGATCAAAATACTCCCGGTTATTTAAGTAAATTAAAAGGAAATACTGAAAACATGATAGCAGATATGAAATATTACTTGGGAACAGTAACTGCTGAAACAAATGGTTTAGCGTATATAAATGATACGCCTAAAGAAGCTTATGCTAATGAAAGAGATGTAGAAGAATGCGTAGAAAATACAGGTGAAAGTTATGATAAAAGTGGCTGCAAGGTGTGGAGCGGTAATAAAGCAACATGGACAGGAAAAATTGGATTAATGTATCCAAGTGATTATGGATTTAGTGCTAGTAGTGGAGATTGGGATAAATCAATGAAAGAATTCACAACTAAATCAATCAGTTGGTTGAATTCTGCCACCCATCCTTCCTATAATGAAGAATACTTAATATCACCTTCTAGTTATAATAACAGTTATGTAACTGGTTGGAGATCTAATTATGATGTATGGGGTGTAAGTACTAAAGAGAGTATGGTGTATGTTCGTCCTTGTCTCTATCTAAAATCTGATGTAACGTTCTTAGATGGTGGAGAAGGAACAAAAACGAATCCTTATATATTAGACGCAAGTAAATATAGCAGTTGACATTAAAATCTGATAGAATTTTGGTGTGTGCTAAGTATAAAAATGTATATCACAATTAATTAAAAAAATAGGAGGTTAATATGAACGAGCCTAACTTAATTAAAAAAAAGGGTTTTATGGATAAGGTTATTGAAAAACAAAAATCCATATTAGTAGTAGCAGTTGTTGGATTAATAGTCTTGTTCACTGGTGCTAGTTATTCAATGTTAACTAACTTTGATGCACCTTCTAACTTATTAAGTTTTGAAAAAGATGGATTACAAATGACTGTTAGTCAATCTGGACTAATTGAAATGAATAAAAAAGTTCCAGAAAAAGATGAAAATGGACTTATAAATGCTGCTCCAATTGTTCTAGCCTTAACAAATACAGGTGAAGATACAATTATGAGATTTGATGTTAGAATTATCCAAGATGAAACTAAAAATACTACTTTAAGTGAAGAATATATAAAATATTCAATTAGTACTGATTTTGGAGTTAGTTATTCAAAACCTATGCTTTTAAAAGAAAGTGTTGATACTATTTATAGTGGTTATAATATAATTAAAGATAAATCAAAGACAATTTATTTAAAATTATGGTTAGATGAAAATGCTAAAGATGAAGCTTTAGATAAAAATTATTATGGCAAAGTTCAGGTTGATTTATATAAAGATTCCGAAATACCTTATGCAAGTGATACTATTATTAAAACTTTAGGTAACGATAAGGGAGTTGTTGCTGTTAATGAAAAAGGAGAAGAGGGACTTGATAAAGATACTGTAAGAGAATATCGTTATAGTGGAAATAATGTTGATAATTATGTTAAGTTTAATAATGAAATATGGAGAATAATAGGAGTTTTTAATATCAATAATAATAAACATTTAAAACTTGTTCGTAATGAGATTTTGAAGGAAGAAGTACTACCTGATACATATGTAATAAATGAAAATACTTATCAAATGAAAAAGAAAAATAGTAATCCTTCATATGTATATTGGAATAATTTACAAGATAAAGTTGATAATAAATGGGAAAACTCAGGACTTAGTTATTATTTAAATACAGAAGTTGATAATGGAAATCATATGGGTTATTTAGGTTCTTTATCAAATGAAGCCAGAAGTATGATTATGGAAACTAAATATTATTTAGGACAAATATATCTTGATGAAAAAACTAATGTAAAAGATACATATCAATTAGAAAGAACTGGTAAATCAACTTGGATTGGTAGAATTGGTTTAATGTATCCAAGTGATGCTTTATATTCCTTAGATAAAAGTTATTGGAATACTAGTATAAAAGAAATAAATATGAAGATTAAAAATACTAGTTGGATTTATGAAAGTATGAAAGATACTAAAAATTTACAATCATGGTTATTAGGAACTGATGGTGATGAATTATTAAATTTAGATGTTTCGTTTGATGTTTCATCAACTAGTACAGTTTCTGTAAGTGGTGTAAGACCTAGTTTATATTTAAACAGTAATGTTTTGATAATTCGAGGCTCAGGAACTCTTGATAATCCATATATCTTAAGTTTATAAGGTGACCTATGAATAACAAAAAAGGTCAAGCATTAATAGAATTTGTTTTAGTATTACCAATTTTAATATTTATTCTTTTAGCATTTGTTGATATAGCAAGACTTATGATTATGAAAAATCATTTAGAAAGCGTACTCTCGACAATTAATGATACAACTGAAGAAATAAAAGATGATGAATATAAAATTGAAATAACTAAAGTTGAAAAAGACGATAAAATAAAAATTGAATTAAAAAGTTGTTTAGATACAACAACACCAGGACTTAATAAAATAGTTGGAGATCCTGCGTGTGTTTCTGTATCAAAATATATAGATAAAAAAGAAGAAGAGGGATAGTATGAAAAGAACAAGAAAAATAACCAAAGAAGAAAGAGAAATACTTTTAAATATGCAACTTAGAAGTAAATTTTCACTTTTAATTCTCTTTTATATATTTGGACTTATTTTACCACTTTTAACTTGTATGATTATTACAATGAATTTTAGATTTTTTTACTTCTTAGTTATAGCTTTTCTTTTACTTTTCTTTGTTGTATATATATTACCAAGAATTGAAAAGTATAATTATAAAAATAAGGACATTTCTTGTTTTGAAAGTGAAGTTCTTAATACTAAGGCACATGATATTTATTATTATGTTACAGAGATAAATGGACTTGATAATATTTTTATAGATTATAGATATCCAGTTAATACAAGACTTGAAAAGGGTACAAAAGTAATTGTTGTAATGTTAGGTGGAAAAGGAAAATATAAAGATTATATCTTAATTGATAAAGAAACTAAAAAAGTTTTAACGGATTATAGAACACGTTTTGATATAATTGATTGTTGAGGTATTTATGGGAAAGATAATAACCGTAACTTCAAGAAAAGGTGGAGTAGGAAAGACAACTACTCTTTTGAACTTAGCAGGGTGCTTTAGTGATTTAGAAAAGAAAGTTTTAATAATGGACTTAGATTTATATTCTAGTAGTATTGCTGTTAGTTTGAATTTAAAAAATGATAAAACTATTTATAATTTAGTAAATGATATTACGAATAATTTATTTCAAGATATAAATGATTATGTTGTTTCTTATAATAAATATATAGATGTATTAGTAAGTGTTAAAGATCCAAGACAAGGAGCTAGAATTAATTTAAAATACATAGAACAAATAATAAATATGTATAAACATTATTATGATGTTATATTGATAGATACATCTCATGTGTTAATGGATTTAAATATTTTAATATATGATAATTCAGATACTATTTTAAATATTATGTCAAATGATCCTGTTGATTTAGTTAATACTAAAACATTTGTTAATATTGTAAGAGATATTGGATTTCCAGATTTTAGAGTTTTACTTAATGAAAGTAATTCAATGGAAGAAAAATATTTCTCTCTTTATGATATAAGAAGTTTTATTAATTATAATATCTCTTATCATTTAGGACGAGAATTTTTTGTAAAAACTATAGATAAATACGTTTTAGAGGGGAAAATATTAACACTTATAGGACTTTATCCTCATGATAAAAAAGAATATAAAAAGTTATTAAAAATTTGTTTAGATTTAATAGAATAATAGAATAAAAGGAGGTAAATATGAAGAAAGAAAAAGAAAATATAAGAAGAAGTTTTTCTAGTGAATTTAATCTTGATACCTCCAAAGATAAAGAAGTATTACCAGAAGCTGATTATAATATATTTGAAGATAAAAAATTACTTGATGATCTTAGAAGTAGAGTAATTCAAAATATAATTGATAATAATATTCCTAAAGGTATGAATTTAAATGATTATATCAATATGGAAATAGATAATAATTTAAATGGAATAGATTTACCAATTTATAAAAGAAATCATGTTTTTAATTTAATTGATAATGAAATAAATGGATTAGGACCTATTACAGAATTATTAAAAGATAAAAATGTAACAGAGATAATGGTTAATGCTCCTAATGAAATTTATGTTGAAATTGATGGTAAATTAGTTCGTGATGAAAGTATATCTTTTATTAATGATGCTCATATTTTAAGAACAATTCAAAAGATTGTACAACCTCTTGGAAGAACAATAGATTCTTCAAAACCAATGGTTGATGCAAGACTTAAAGATGGTTCAAGAATTAATGCTATTATTCCACCTTTATCTTTAAAAGGACCAGTTTTAACAATAAGAAAATTTAGAGAAGACTTGATAAGTATTGAAGATTTACTTAGAAATGGTACAATGACAAGAGATATGGCTATTTTTTTAGAATGTGCAGTTAAATCTAAGTTAAATATTTTAGTATGTGGTGGAACAGGTTCTGGAAAAACAACAATTTTAAATATTTTATCTAGTTTTATTGGTGATGATGAAAGAATTATAACTATTGAAGATGCAGCGGAACTTAAACTTAAACAAAGTCATGTAATAGGACTTGAAACAAGAGTTGATAATTATGATAGTAAAAGTGAAGTTACGATTAGGGATTTAGTTCGTAATTCTTTAAGAATGCGTCCTGATAGAATAATTGTAGGAGAAGTTCGTGGAGGAGAAGCTTTTGATATGCTTCAAGCTATGAATACAGGACATGATGGTAGTTTAACAACTCTTCATGCTAATTCACCAATTGATGCTTTAAATCGTCTTGAAACAATGGTTTTAATGGGAGGTATTGAAATACCAATTCCAGCTATTAGAGACTATATTGAAAATGCTATTGATGTTGTTGTTAATACTGAAAGACTTAGTGATGGTAGAAGAAAAATAACAGATATTTCCGAAGTAAATGGCTTTAATGGTGATGATATTAAAGTAACACCTATTTTTGCTTTTGAACAAACAGGACTAACTAAAAATGGTGAAGTAGATGGAGAATTTAAGATTGTTAATAAAAAAATAGATATTTATGAAAAAATGAAAAATAAAGGTATAAAAGAATTAGAAGATTTGTTTGGTGATAAATATGAATAGTCGTTTAGTTATTGCCTTTGTTGTTGAACTTGTTCTTATATACCTTATTGCTTTACTTTTTTATTACTTAATGCTTTTAAAAAGAAGAATTAAAATTGGAAATAGATTAAATAGATATGCTGTTTATAAAACAAATAAAGAAACAACTTTCTTTGATGATATAGTTTCTTTTTATGATAATTTTATAAGGAGTTTTTCAAAGTTTTTATATAAAATTAAAATTTTTAATAATTATTCATTGAAATATCAAAAGTATATAAAAAAAGAAGATAATCTTGATAAGATGGATTTTATTAGTAAAAAAGTCTTATTATCTATTGCTTTTATTTTAATTTTATTAGTTACATATGGTTTTAAATATCAAAATATTTCTTTTATTGAAATTGTTTTTGCAGGATTAGTAGGTTTTTTTGCTCTTGATATTTTCTTAATTTTTGTTAATAAGTTAATGGAAAAAGAAAAGGAAAATGAGTTGTTAAGAGCAATTACAATAATGAATAATTCTTTTAAAAGTGGACATAGTATTATGCAAGCTATAAAATTAGTTTCTGAAGAATTAAAGTCACCTCTTGGAGTTGAATTTAAAAAGATGTATATTGATCTTACTTATGGACTTTCTTTAGAAATTGTTTTTAAGAGATTTGAAAATAGAGTTAAATTAAATGATGTTAAATATATAACAGCTAGTTTAATGATTTTAAATGAAACAGGTGGAGATATTGTAAAAGTTTTTGAAAGTGTTGAAAAAACCTTCTTTAATAATAAGAAGTTAAATGATGAACTTAAAAATTTAACAGCATCATCTCGTATGTTATATTATATTCTTTTATTTATTCCAATTGCTTTTGTTATTTTAATATATTTATTGGATAGTACTTATTTTATGCCTTTATTTAGTTCTAGTTTAGGTTATATTATATTACTTTTATGTGTTATTATATATTTGAGTTATATTTTAATAATTAAACGTATTATGCGAATAGGAGGTATTTATGAAAAATAGTAAACTTACTTCCTTGTTGTATCGTGAAAAAACAATTGAAAAAATTGAAAAGAAAATTAAATTATTAGGAATAAATGCTAAAGATAATCCATATAGATTTATGAATATCCGAATTTTATCTAGTATTTTCATCTTTTTTGTGATAATATATACTATTGATTTTGGTTATATATTAGCACCATTTATTGTTTATTTATATTATGCGTTTTTACCAGATTTATATTTTGGCTTTAGAATAAATAAAAGAAAAAGACAATTAGACTATGATGCTATGTACTTTTTTGAAATTCTAGCTTTATCTCTTGAATCAGGTAAAAATTTAGCCTCAGCTTTAATGCTTGCTAGTAATAGTATTGATTCTCTTTTATCTCTTGAATTTAGAGAAGTAATAAGAGAAGTAAATCTTGGAAAAAGTCTTGATGAAGCTCTTGATGATATGAAACTTCGAATACCAAGTGATACTGTTAACAATATAATATTAAATATACGTGAATCAAATGTATTTGGTAATAATATTATAGATACTTTATATAATCAAATCGATTATATAAGAGAAAGATTATTACTTGAAAATAGGGCTTATATAGCTAAATTGCCTCTTAAAATAAGTATTATTTCAGTTGTCTTTTTTATACCACTTTTGTTATTACTTATTTTAGGACCAGTTATATTAAATTATTTTAGTTAGGAGGATTTTATGAGTGGACATTCAAAATGGGCAACAATTCATAGAAAGAAAGGTTTAATTGATGCCGAGAGAGGAAAAATATTTCAAAAAATTGCCAAGGAAATTCAAGTAGCTGCTAAAGGAACTAATGGAGATCCTGATATGAATCCAGGACTTCGGATGGTTATTGAAAAAGCTAGAAGTAATAATATGCCAAAGGATAATATTCAAAAAGCTATTGATAAAGCAATTGGTAATAATTCAGATATTAACTTTGAAAGTATTCGTTATGAAGGATATGCAACTCATGGTATCGCTTTAATGATTGATTGCTTAACCGATAATAAGAATAGAACAGCAATGCTTGTTAGGTCAACTTTAACAAAACATGGTGGAAATTTAGGAACTGATGGTTCAGTTAGTTATATGTTTAAAAGAAAAGGTGTTATTGAAATTGAAGCTAATGATAACTTTGATTCTATAATGGATATTGCAATTAATGCTGACTCTCTCGATTGTCTTGATGAAGGAGAAAGTTATATAATTTATACAGAGCCAGATAATTTTTTAAATGTTAAAAAAGCTTTTGAAGATAATGGCATTACGGAATTTCTAAAAAGTGAAGTTACATATGTTGCTGATAACAAAATTGCTTTAAGTGATGAAGATACTGAAAAAGTTATGAATTTAATTGGTGCCCTTGAAGATATAGATGATGTATCAGATGTTTATCATAATTTAGATATATAGTATGAATTACAGTATAGTTTTAGAAGATACTTTAAAAAAGTTAGACGGAAAAAAGAAATTACTCTTACATGCTTGTTGTGCTCCTTGTTCTAGTTATGTAATTGAATATTTAAGCAATTATTTTGATATTACAATTTTATATTATAATCCTAATATTGATACTAAAGAAGAATTTCTAAAAAGACTTAATGAATTAAAGAGATTTGTAAAAGAATTTAAAACTAAGAATAAAGTTCAAGTAGTATCTCTTGGCTATAATCAAGAAGATTATTTAGAAATTGTAAAAGGTTTAGAAAGTGAACCAGAAGGTGGCAAGAGATGTATAGAATGTTTTAAATTAAGACTTAAAAAAGCATGTTTATATGCTAAAGAACATAATTTTGATTATTTTACAACAACTTTAACAATTAGTCCTTTAAAAAATAGTAAGATAATTAATGAAATAGGTCATGATTTAGAAGAAGAATTTGGAGCTAAGTATTTATATTCCGATTTTAAAAAGAAAGAAGGATATAAAAGAAGTATCATTTTATCTCATGAATATAATTTATATAGACAAGACTATTGTGGGTGCAGATATTCTAAGAAAGTAGTAAAAAAATAGAAAGCAATATGTGAACTTTCTATTTTTATCAATGTTTTAATTACTTAGATTCTTCAATTATTTTTTTAACTTCATCAAGACTTAATTTAGATGCTTCAGAAATTATTTCAAGGGATACTCCTTTTTTATAAAATGCAATAATCATATCATGTTTGGCTTCATTTCTAGCATCATTTAACCTAATATTACGTTCAATCTCTCTTAAATAATCATTCATCTCTTGACTCATAAAATCCTCCCGAAATTTTACATCTTTTGATAAATTTCCAAGGTGTTTAGTATAATTAGTCAAATTCTTTTCTCTTTCTTTTAAGTCTTCTAAATCTTTATTTTTAGATATTGTTAAAAGTTTATAGAATTTGTCTTCATTTACAGTCTCATTATAACTAATATCTTCATATTTATCAAGATTAACGTTGATTATTGTTAATAAATTTTTACTTAAATCTCTTTCATCATAAGGAAGATTAGTAATTGTTTTAGGTTTAATATTTAAAGA
>CANRJE010000029.1 GCA_947630865.1 uncultured Bacilli bacterium
ATAAACTATAATTAGTGATTGATTCTTAAACCAGTTACCTTTGGAAAAAGTTGTAGATAACTTTCTCAACCGCACCAAATAAAAATATTAAAAGTTTAACTTTTTTTAGAAAAGGACTATTTTTAGTCTTATTTTTTTATCAACATATAAGATTGAAAACCAAATTATGTTTTGTTATAATTTATTTATTGAAAGGAACATACCATGTTAAAAAATCATAAATATTTTGATATATTCGTTATAATTGCAATTCTTTTTTTATGTTTTGGTCTTATATATTATCCAATTTCTAATGATACTTTTTATACTATAAAAATTGGTAATTTTATATTACAAAATGGCATCGATATGAAAGACAATTTTTCATGGATTGCTAATCTCCCCTATACTTATCCTCATTGGTCATTCGATGTTTTTATTGCTTTAATATACAATTTTTTTAAATTTAAAGGACTATATATTTTAACAATTATTTTATATTTCATTATTGGTTTATTAATTTATTTCTTTTCAAAAAAAAGAACTAAAAATTATTTATTTTCTTTCATTTTAACAATGATAATTATTTGTTCATTAGCATCTTTTATAACTATTAGAGCTCAAATAATTAGTTTTATTATTTTTCTAATTGAAAAATATTTTCTTGATAAATTCATTTCAGACAATAAGAAAAAAGATGCTTTAATAATTATATTATTATCATTCCTTTTAGTTAATGTTCACTTAGCAACTTGGATATTCTTTTTTATTTTATTTCTTCCACCTATTGGTAGTCATTACTTAACTTTAATAATCAAAAAAATCAGAAAAAATAATGATGATTTTTCAATTGGTTTAATTGAATTTAAAACTAATAAAAATATTAAAAAACTATTTCTATTAATTATTCTTTGTTTATTAACTGGTTTTTTAACTCCTCTTAATACTACTCCTTTTACTTATATTTTTAAACAATTTTTAGGTGATAGTTTAGGAGTAATTGATGAATTTAAAAATTTAACTATTTCTAATTGTTTTAACTTTTTTGAAATTATTTTTCTTTTAACATTTATTTTCCTTTTTACTAAAGAAAAAGTCTCTTTTGAAGATTTATTATTATTTTTAGGACTTATCTTAATGAGTTTAGTATCTATTAGAAATGTAGCCTATTTTCTATTAATAGGAATTTTTCCAATCAGCAATTATCTTGGCAAAGTATATAAAAAGTTAAAAATGAAAACCAAAGAAAAAATTGACTTAATCTTTTTAAATAAAAAAAGACTTTTAATATTAACCATTTTCTTTATAACTTTTGGTCTTATAATTAGTAATAAAAATTTCTTAAATAATAAATTTATCAATGAAAAAATCTATCCTGTTGAAGCCAATAATTATTTAAAAGAAAATTTAACTAACAATGATAAACTTTTTAATGAATATGAAATAGGAAGTTATTTGCTCTTTAAAGATATAAAGGTTTTTATAGATTCAAGATCTGATTTATATACAAAACCTTTTAATAACTTAAATCATGATATTTTGAATGATTATGTTATAGCCTATCAATATATGGATTACAACACTATTTTCGAATATTATGATATTACTCATGTTATCTTATCGAAACATAGTACTTTAGCTAATATTCTTTTAAAAGATTCAAATTATCAAGAAATATATTCTGATGAAAATTTTATTATTTTAAAAAAATTAACTAATCTTTAGTTAACTTTTTTTATTTCATAAGCACAAAATTCTTCACTAAGACATTCTAATTTTGGATAATTATTTCTAATAAAATCCATAATTTCATAGTTTGTTTGATCATAAGCTCCAGTAATTTTATAATCTCCAATTATAAATAAAGTATTATCCATATCTTTTATCACTTTTTTTAACTTTTGATTTCCATTATAACCATTATTACCTAATAATATTAAATCAAATTTATTTATAGGAATTTTACTTTTTAATTTATGATAATACATATCATTATAAATAAAATAAATATTATCATATTTTGAAATATTCCGAAGATAATAATCTGTTAATTTATTATTTATATAATCAATATTTTTATCAGAAATAGTTAAATAGAAATTACTTTTCTTATCTAAATTAAAATAGTATTGTTTTTCATTTAATATTTTTAAAGAACTAGATACCAGGAAAATTAAAATAATTGCTACTAGAAAATAATTAATAATTTTTAAAGTTTTAGTCGTACCATGGAAAAAATAACATGCTAATGGAATTAAAGCAATTGTTATATGATATGGATCTAATATAGGTATTGCAATAATTTGAAAAAGCAATATATAAATAATTAATATATCATTAAATTTAAAGTATTTATAAACTAAATTTATAATAATTACTACTTCTAAAATTAAAAATACAGGTATCTTATTAAAATTATTACTACCAAATTCAAATAATCCTAAAATAGTGTAATCTAAAAAGGATGAAAAAGATTTAGTAACAAGCAAATAAATTAAAAGAAGTAAAAGTGGTATTATTCCTATACCTAATCTTTTTATTAATTTATGCCAATCTCTACTCAATAAAGTAGGTATGGTTAAAAGAATCATTTTTTGATTAGTAACAATTAAAAGCCCTAAAATTAAACCAATTAAATAATCACTTTTTTGATGTTTTTCAAGCCATAAAAGAATTAAAAACAATAATAAACAAAAAGGATTATAACCTCCTGTTGGAAAGATAAGTAAGAATAAAAGACAATATGGTATAGAGAATTTATTTAACTTTTCAAGACAATAAATAATCATTGTAAATACTAAACTATTAAAAATATAATAAACTATCAACTTTGTACCAAATATTTTCATAATAAAAGCAATAAGCAAAGTTACAAAAGGAAAAAGAACCATATTAAAATCTTTATAAGGAATTAAACCAGCTACCATATTATAAGAAAAACCATAATTTAAATAATTATCTCCTGAAAAATTATGAAGAATTCCAGAATTTATCAAAAATAATAGAAATAATAAAATATATAAAATGATTTTTCTTATCCTAATCTTATTACTATTTTTTTTCATAAAAACACCTATATTCTTATTTTTAAATACAATAAACTTACTCAAAATATAATTTAAAACAAATATAACAAATTGAATAATTATCTTAACAATTCTATCATCAAATTTTAAAACTGTTACTAATAAATACATCATGAACATATCAATTAATAAAGTTGATAATCTTGATATATAAAAACTAATAAATTCTTTAAAATTAACTTTTTCTTTCTTTAAAAAAACAAATTTTCGATTAGTAAAATATGCAAACGTTACAGACACAATCCACGATATAATATTAGCTATTTGAATTTCTATAATTTTTTTAGGATTTAATATTGTATAAGTCAAAAAATAATATGTTGTTAAACTAACAATAGTAGTTAAGATTCCTATAATTAAATAACTAATTAATTCTTTATATTTCTTTATTTTCTTTTTCATACTCTCTAATATTTGTTTCCTTAATAATATAAATTGGTCTATTTTTAATCTCTAAATACATTTTAGCTAAATATTGTCCTATTATTCCTAAACAAAATAGTTGAATTCCACTTACTAAAAAAATAATACATACGAGACTTGGCCAACCAGCTACTGGATCACCTAAAATCAATGTTTTTATAATGATAACAATAATCATAATAAAAGATATAATACAAAAAATTACTCCTACTAATGATGCTATCGATAATGGTAAAGTTGAAAAACCAATAATGCTTTCCAAGGAATATTTAAACAGTTTCCAAAAACTCCATTTTGACTTTCCAGCTACTCTTTCGGAACTTTCATAAGTTATCCATTTAGTATTAAATCCTACCCAACTAAAAATTCCTTTAGAATAACGATTATATTCTCTTAATTTTAAAATAGCATTCACCATCTGTCTTGTCATTAATCGAAAATCTCTAGCACCATCAACTATTTCTGTTTTAGATATTTTATTTATTATTTTATAATATAATTTAGTTAAATTTTTACGCAAAAAAGAATAACCATGTCTTGATATACTTCTAGCTGCTACACAATCATACTCCCCTTCTTCAAGTATTTTAACCATCTCAATAAGTAAACTTGGTTTATCCTGTAAATCAGCATCCATAACTGTAATATAATCACCACTTGCTGCTTCAAGTCCTGCTAAAATTGCTGCTTCTTTTCCAAAGTTTCTAGAAAATGATATATATTTTATTTTTTTATCTTTCTTAGTTAACTCTTTTATTCTAAATAAAGTTTTATCAGTACTTCCATCATTAATAAAAATAATTTCTAGTCTTGTTTTTAAATTCTTACTAACACTATCTAATTCTTTATATAAAAAACCTATACTATCTTCTTCATTATAACAAGGCACAATAACACTAACAAGTTTTTTCATAATGACTCCTATTCATATTAATAATAACATATTAAATATCAAATTAAAAGAACTTAACATTATTTATAAACATAGTAATAAAAAAATAAGTTCATTTTTAATTCAAGTTATGTAAATTTAAATTAAATAGTCTTATTTTTCTATTTTTTTTAACAATCTAAAATTTTTTTCATTAACATTTTCTGATTTAATTATTCTCAATCTATTATCAATAATATAAGGTGAGGGATCAATAAAGCTCTCTACTTTACCATCAAAGTAAATAGATTTATTAGCTACTTTAATATTATCTATATTTTCAATAGGTACATAAAAATATAAAGCATCTTTAATATCACATTTAATTGTATAAAAATCTGAAACAATTTCGTAATCATCAGCATTATAACCTTCTATTTCTTGTAAATTAAATTTTGAATTTTTTGTAATATTACAATTTGCTTCTTCGTTATCACTTTCTACTCCTATAATGCCATCTAAATAATATTTAATAGTATTCTTTCTTATATCATAAGTAGAATCATCTGAAAAAGTAATACGTGAATCAAGTAAATAATCATCATAATAAGTATGATAAAATTCTATAATATCCTTTTCTTTATACTTTTTATATAACTCTTTATTTCTAAAAGCATAAATAGGTGTATAATTATCTTTTACTTTATATATATTAAATAATTCATTTAGGTATTCTTCATTATAAGTAACAGGACTATCATATAAAACTTGAAATTTATAATCTTTTAATATTTCATCTAAATTATTACCATTATAATAAGTTGATATTAAGTTAGTATAACCATGTCCTAAAAAAGCATTTGTAAAAAACTCAAATTTTTCTTCATATACTAATTTAAAATCAGTAATCTTTTTATCACTTATTCCTGATACAAGTTTTTTAAAATCTTCTTTTATTTCTTCATATTGATAATCATCATAACCAAAATCATTTTCATCTTTAGCATCAACCAAAGCATAATAAGTTTTTCCTTTATATTTAAGAGTTACATAACAAGTTGAAGTATTATCAGAATCTAATGATGAAAAACCATTGGTTGTTTCAACAACTATTCTTTTTATTGTAGGTTTTATATTATATTTTCTTTTGAATAATTTCAAAACATTAACTTTAGCTTGAGATTTATATTTTTGTTCTAAAATCATATTATCTATACTATAAGTACAACCAGTAATAGAGCAAACAATTAATATTAATAAGAAAACTTTAATTACCTTCTCCACATTATCCTCCATTAACCATATAGTTTTTAATGTTTATAATTATGAAACTTTATTATTTATCTAAAAGCATCATATCATATAAAAATATTAGAAGCAATCTAATTAAAATACAAGTTTAAATTTTTTAAAGTTTTATATATTTAATTTTTCCAAGTTGTTCAGGAAAAAGAACATATAATTGACATACTTAATAAACTTAAATCTTGAAAAAATAAGAGGTAAATAAGATGTAAAATGTTTTTTAAATAATAAAACCCTTGAAAAACAAGGGTAATATACTATATGGTGCTGAAAACATAAATCAAACATGCTACTTATCTATCTCTTATGAGAAATAAATTTAAATTTTAAAAAAGAATATTTTTCAAGCAATTCATCTATTATATAAAAAACTCATTCTAACTTATCATCTAATTCTAAATTTTCAATAACAAATATTATCTACTATAAATATTAATATTTACATTTTTATTTCAATAATTGTTTTCCTAATGAAGTAAGTTCATAGTAAATATCATATTCATCTTCATGATGAACTGATATAATATCTTTTGCAAGTGCATGCTCTATTAAATTCTCATTAATATTATTTTGACTAAGAAGATTTTTTCTTGAAACATATTTTTGCCTACTAAATCTTATAGTTAATTTATAAAAATCTCTTCTAATATCTTTATCCATTTTAACTCTATTCCTTTCTTTTTATTCAAGGCATACATAGTCATAAAAAGTATTATTTTTCAAACTATCTCCTTTATTAATAAAATCTTAACTCCCAGAATTGATAGTAATGTTTTCCTTATTTTGATGTACACCACAACCAGTAAATCCAATAACCATAACCCTAATTAATAATATACTTAATATTTTCTTTTATCAAATATCAATATAAATTTAATGCCTTTCTATAAAATTATTTTATACATTTTTAATTGTTGATTCAATAACAGAAGATATCATTACTTTTCCTATTTCACCGAATATTTTTAAAATTTTAGATTTTGTCATATTTACAAATTCTTCACCTTCTGGTGTAGGTAAATAATATTTTATTCCGTCAAGTTCTTTAACTGTTAAAAAATGTTTCTTTAATAATTCATCAATATATACATCGAATTGAGAATCAGAAATATTATATATTTTTCCAAAGACATCATAGCAATGATTTACACCTTTTACTATGTTTTTATAAATTGCTACCCCTTTAGGATTTCCATGTTTTGTATATGGAGACAAGGCATTATTTGGAATATACCATAAATTATTAATTTCTTTTGCTCCTCTTATATACCCTTTTTTTAACCACTCATTTATTAATTTTAATGAATACTTTCCTTTATTTTTCTTATAAAATTCTTCAATACTCATTTAATTCACCCTATAATTCATATTTAAGCATTCAAAAACTTATTTAGTAATATACACTAAAAACTAGTCTACTTTTTCTAAAATAGTATTTTCAGTACTTGTAGGACTATATCTATTTGCTTGTTCTATGTTTTCAATAATAATATCACTTGAATCTTTTGCTATTTTGCTAGTTATTTTTAATGTATCACCAACATCAAAACTTGTAAAATCATAAGAATTTAGATGAGTATTATCTTCTGTATCATCTAATAAATATACATACCACCCATTCGTAAAATTTATTCTTCTACATCCAGTATTTGCAATCCTACAAGAAATTCGATTGCTAATTGATTTTACAATTCCTTTAAATTTAATTGTAGCTCCAGAATAATTATTTTCAAATTTTACACTATTTGATTCAAAAATATTTTCTAATTCTTCAAAAGATAATTCAACAACATCTCCGTTATTATCAGTAATAGTAGCTTTGGAATTAGAATTTTTACTATTACACCCAGTTAATCCAATAACCATAACCCCAATTAATAATATACTTAATATTTTCTTTTTCATATTTTCTAATTCCTCCTTTTATAATCTATCAATTAAATTCATAAACATAAGAGCCTCAGTATAGTGTGCTGTTTTCTTTGCATAATAAGATGTAACTTTGGTATTGTAAGCAATTTCATCAGCTTTTTCAATCATAGTTCCCAATTGAGAAACTTGAACTGTTTGTAATATATTATTAACAAGTAATTGTCCATTTATAAGGTCTAATGAATTATTTATATCCTTTAATTGACTATAGATATAATATTGATTTTCTTTAATTTTTTCAAGTGAATCAATTATTACATCCATTTTGTTTATAATTATATCTGTTCTTGATTCTTGCTCATATAAATTATATGCACCTGTATTTTTGTCTAGTGAATCACATCTTCCTGATACTAAATAATCTATAAAACTTGCCATAGCTATATAATTTCTATATTTTCCATATATAATATTGTAACTATATAATTTATTTTGCAACTCTATATCTTTTTTTATGTTTTCTTTAATAAATTCTACTTCATATTCAATAGATTTAAGTTTTTTATTAATGTCAGTTTCTTCAAGTCTTTTTTCAATTCCATCTTTAAGTTCTTTCTTTAATTTTAATTTTTCTTTATTCTTTTGTTCTATAGTATCTGCATATTCTTTTGCTTTACTATTATACTCTTCAAGTCTTTTTTGATAAATTTCTTCATTTTTCTTATTGGCTTGTTCTGTTAACTCTTTTACTTTATCTTCATACTCTTTTAAACTTTTAGTATATTTCTCATGTTTTTTGTTATATTCTTTCATCTCATCATCAAAGGCTTGTAATAATTGTTCATTTTCAGCATCTACCCTTTTTCTATTAAATATGTTTGGAGTTTTTAAAATTGGTTTTTTAGGTTTAGATATATTAAAAGTTGGTTTTTGTGGTAACTCTATTTTTACCTCCTGTTTTAATTTAGGTTTTTTTGCTATTAAATTATTCAATTCATTTATTTCATCATCTATTTTGGTTATTTCATCATTTATCTTATCTTCAGTTTTAACAAGTTCTATAAAGTAATCATATCCTGCTAATTTTCTATGCTCTTTCACTAATGTATTATATCTTTTCTTTAAAGAAAAGATATCGCTATCCAAATTAACTATATTTTTTATATATTTGATTAAAGTGTCCTTGTTACTTGTTACTTTTTCTGTTGAAGAATCAATATCCCCACATTTAAACTCGCATTTCCATTTTTCAATACTAGAATCAATATTCTCATCTATTTTAGGTAATTTTTTAAATTGTTCTAAATATTTTTCCACTTTAATTATTGCAGAGTTTAAATTTTCTACACATTCTTCATCCATAAAATAATAATTACGATGATTAAGTACAAAATGTTTTATAAATTTACCAGCTTTATCAGCAAAATACAAATTAGCTAAAGCTCGTGAATAATTTTCATTTATTGCAATTATTTTGCGCTCCTTTGGTTCTCCAAAATTAGTTTCAGAAACTAAAGTTTTAATAATATCCCAAGCACATATACATCTATCATCTTTAGCTTTTTCATATTCATCTTTCTCCATTTTTATTTTATTATCATGCATTTTTACTTTATTAATATATTCTATCAAATTTTCTTCTTCTGACTTATCATCAAAGTTTCCAATATACGTTAAATATAATATTTTTTCTTCTTCTCTTGTTGTTTCAAGTAATTTTTTACCCATATTTTTCTCCCTTACCAATTTTTATCATCATAAGGTGTATTTTCAACCCCTTCTGATTGTAATTTTTCAACAAAATTATCTAATTTAGCTTTCCACATTTTTTTAAACCAAGTAGTATTTCCAAATTGTTTAACAATTTTTGGACTTATTGCATAATATACTTTAATAAATAATCTTCCATGCCAAGTTTTAGCAAGTGTATTATCTCTATATCTACGAAGTGTCCACACTTCTGGGCAATTATATGAACCATATACACAAGTTGCAACATAACAACCACCTTTATTATTTTCTTCTAAACTCTTTAATATATTATCTATTTTTTCATCATAAACTTTAGATTTTTTCTTAATCCATAGTTTTCTTGCTTTAGAAGATTTATTAATCATTTTAAGAGCTTGGTCATAATCTTCTATTAGTTTTTCTTTTTGATATGAAACAGTAAAACGTTTATAACTTACAATCTTATTATTTTCTTTCGCTATGCGATTTTTTTCTTCTTTATTTACTCCAGCAAGCATTCCAACAGCAGGTCCTGCAACTGCTCCGGCAACCCCTGCTGCAATATAAGGACTACCTCCCACTTTCATATAAGATGGAGTGTTTAAAACAGCTATAAAGTGTTCATAAAAATTATAATTTATTGTCTCTATGATTAAATTAAATTTTGCTTTATCTTCACCCTCAAAGAAAGGAAGAAGTTCATTAGAACTATCAATTAGTAAACGTAAAAAATAAATATAGTCTGAAGTATCCCCATCAAAATCATTATCTAAAGTATGATAAATTTTTTTAATGTTTTGAAAATTTTCAATCATTAATGATGTTTTAACACGAAAATCTTCTATTTTTATTTTTTTTTCCTTAAATTTACATACATAATAAAAATACACTGAATTAATCATATTATTTTCATATCTTAATTTAAAATCAATACTAATCAAATCTTTTTTAGGAATAACAATTGTCATTTTACTATCATAGTTACCCCAACTTCTCCCAACTATTGAATATGAATCAGGTTTATCACTATTAATATATATCATATTATCCTCCTCTTAGCTAAATAACAAACCAATGTTATTTAATAATTTCAAGAGTAGAATAGTTTTCTAAATTTAATTCTATTTCCTTACTTTTACTAGGTGTACAATATCCACTCTTAGAAAAAATGCTTCCTACAAAACTTATTTTATCGCCTTTTTTTAATTCAGCTATTTTATTATTAAAAGATTCATTTCCATGATTGGCTATAACCCAGTTGTTTTTTAAGTGTACACATGTAACACTTCCTGATGATGTAATGCTTTCCATTTCGTTAGTTATATCTATTTGTGCACTTTTATACAAAGTATCAAATTTAACTTTATTTTCATCATAGATAGCTATAAGTTCGCTGCTTGTTAATTGTACAGTCTTATTTTCATTAGTTTCTATTATGGCTTTATTTGTTGTTCCACACCCAGTAACTAAAAAGATTAATGCAAACGTTATAAAAATATTCTTTTTCATATTAATTTTTCTCACTTTTTTTCTCCTTATTTTTTTATTATATTTATATTTGATTTGTAACTAAACTTAATAATTTAATTAAATCTGCATCGTATGAAAAGTAAACTTTATATTGATTTCTAGGATGTTGTTCTTCACCCTTATCACCCCACATAATTCCTTTAGCAAGTTTATCTCTTATTGTTTTTAAACTAAAACTCATACCAGCACACTTGGAATCCTTACTATAAGTCCAAATTACAAATATTTTTAACTTAATATAATATTTTATAACATAAGTACAATTAGTATTTATAACTTTTGTATTATTATACAAACGTTTTTTTTCACCACCTTCTGCTTTTGAAATAGTACTTACTTCAAAAATATTATTATTAATCTTAAACTTTTTACAAAAGTTGTCAACAAGTTCTCTTATTTCTTTTTCACTATTAAACATTAATTTACTCCTTTCTACTAAATTAACAACTACTAATTGTTTGATAATTTCAGTCAATTACATTGTAACATACAAATTCAAAAAGTACAACGAACAATTATACAATTATTTATTATATAACAAAGTTCCTTTTTTTACTTCATAATATTACTGGAGGAACATTTTATGCCTACTATTGATAAAAATGATAATAATTATATTTATTACTGGGTTGGAAAACAAATAAAGAAATATAGAAAATTAAAAGGTTGGAGTCAATCAAAACTAGCAACAGAATGCAATTTTACAGATACATTTATAAGCAATTTAGAAAATAATGCCTTTCAAACTATAAGCCTTAATAGTTTATATCTCATAGCACAAACTCTTGAAATACCTATAATGAAATTATTTGAAGGATTAGAAGAAGATGTAAATAAGCATTAAATATATGAATTATTATTTCATTATAACAAGCAAAAGTATCATCAAAATTAGAATTACATTAAACCAATAATACTCTTTTTCCTATCTTTGATAAAGCAACTTCTAAATTTAAGGACGTTGTTTTTTTCTAATCTGAAAAGAAAAGTTGTTCAATTTATTTTCCATAATTATCAAAAAGCCAAATTTTAAAAGAGGAGAAATAATCAAAGTAGATTTTGGTATTAATATTGGCTCTGAATTATCTAATACATATTTTGCTATTGTTTTAAATAGTGATGACAATAATGATGTAGATAACCTTTAACTTCAAAAAAAAAGGATATAAGAGATTGTATTTAGGAAATTTATTAAATCCTTTTAATGATAATAGGTATAATAAAAAGACTTATGCTTTAATTACACAAACAATTGCAATAAGTAAAAAGAAAATTTTTAACAAAATAAAAATTGGCTACTACATAAGTAGTAACGATACGGTCGTAAAGACCACAGTCATTCGGCAAAATCCGACACGTTCGCTAGGAACACATACAACTCCACATCACCTACATAAATATCTTGCTAATAATAGTAAGACTTCGATTTTACAGAGTTACAAACCGATAAAACACTTTGTTTTCGTTACAAATAATATATCAAAAAATACATAAATGATAAGATAAAAAAGACCTCGTGCTACTAACACGAAGTCAAAACCCATTAAAGGAAAGGGTACAGAAAAATTAAAAAAAGTCAATCAAACTATTTCTTTTTCTCTGCACTTTAATTATAGCAAATATAAAAAAATTGTAAATAATTGAAGGTAAAAGTATGGTTGATGCAAGTGGTAATATAGAATTTTACTAATTTATATATTATCATAAACAATAATATTACAATCTAAATTTTTAAAATTATTAATTATTCAGCAAACATTACTATTTTTTCTAAATCAAATACAATTTTTGCCAACTTTTGCCAACCTGTCCAGAAAAAAGTTGTCCAAAAAAAGAATTAATATTTTTTTAATTGACTTTTTCTTAATTATTAAATTGATAAATTTCTTATTTTATAAGAAAAAAAACCAACCTTTAACAAGTTGATTTTTAAAATTCTATATGGTGCTGAAAACAGGATTCGAACCTGCGACCTATCCCTTACGAGAGGATTGCTCTACCAACTGAGCTAATTCAGCAAAAAGGAAATAATTGCTTATTTCTCTTCTTTTTCTTTAGTATCTATTTCTTTATTATCTCCTAAAGCTTCTTT
>CANRJE010000030.1 GCA_947630865.1 uncultured Bacilli bacterium
TTCCATAGATTTATTTTGCAAGATTAAATTCAACACTTGTACTTTTTAGGGGTGGAATTTACTTTTGCACTCGAGGTTATAGTAAAGAGTTTAAAAAATTATAGTAGAAAACTTGAAAAAGTATAAAAAATTTGGTATTATTTGATTATAGACAAAATAGGAGATATATTATTATGAAAAAAATTGAATATGAACCAATCAAAAAATTAAATGATAATAATAAGAAAAAAGTCCTTTTTTTGGCTCTTACTATCATTATGTGTTTAGGTATTTCAATGGCAACTATTTATTTTGTTTATGGTTATAATGATGATAGAGATAATACTATTAATTCAGGTCAAATTGATATAAGTTTAAAAGATGATGGAAAAGGAATAACATTAAATAATACTGTACCAATGACAGATGATATGGGTGTTAAGAATGAAGCTTATAACTTTACAATAGAAAATGTTAGTCCAGTACCTATTAATGCAAAGATTGAATTAGAAATTCAAGAACCAACGACAATGCCTCTTGAATCGCTTAAATATGCTTTATATGTAGATGATGTTTTATATGAAAAAAATACGGTTGATACCTTAGCAGATAAAAACTATAGTTTATATGAAATCCCGTATTTTAGAGCTAATAATCCAGTTAATTGTAAATTGGTTTTTTGGGTTGATTATGATTATTCAGATAATTCAGGAAATAAAACTTTCAATGCTAAAGTAAAAGCAACAGGTGAAAGTGTAAATGTTATTGTAGATTAAAGAATTTTGATAGTTATATCAAAGTTTTTTTTTATATAAATTTTTGTCAAGCAATTGTATCTTATTTAAATATAGAGTATAATTATAATGTAATAAGGAGTAGTTATGAGTAAAGTAGATGTTGTATTAGGAAGTTTTTATGGAGATGAAGGAAAGGGGAAAATAATTGATTTTTTAGGAGGACATGCCGATGTTGCTTTAAGAGCAACAGGTGGAAATAATGCTGGACATTCAATTGAAGTTGATTCTGAAAAATATGTTTTTCATTTAATACCATCTGGAATATTAAATAAAGGAACACTTGCTATAATTGGAAATGGAGTAGTAATAGACCCTAAAGTTTTAATTGAAGAAATAACAACTTTAAAAGAAAAAGGTAAAGATGTATCTAATTTAAGAATTAGTACAAAAGCCCATGTAATATTCCCTTATCATATTGAAATGGATAAAATGTTAGAAGAAAATCGAGGAGCTAAAAAGATTGGAACAACGGCAAGAGGAATTGGTCCTTGCTATTGTGATAAATATGAAAGATGTGGAATTAGAATTGAGGATTTATATTCTAAAAAATTTAAAGATTTATTAGAAAGAAATGTACGTAATAAAAATAAAATATTTAGATTATATGGTTGGGAAGAAGTTGATAGTGAAGAAATTTATAAAGAATATACAAAATATGCTGAAGTTTTAAAGGAATACGTATGTGATACAACAACTTTAATTCATAAACTATTAAAAGAAGATAAAAAAATTATCTGTGAAGGTGCTCAAGCTACTTTACTTGACATTGATTTTGGAAGCTATCCTTATGTTACAAGTAGTAATCCAACGATTGGAGGTATCATAACTGGAAGTGGAATTAATGCTCATGATATAGGAGAAGTATATGGAGTTATGAAAGCCTATTCTTCAAGAGTTGGAGCAGGTCCTTACGTAACGGAACAAGATAACGAAGTTGGAGATATGATAAGAGAACTTGGACATGAATATGGAGCAACTACAAAAAGACCAAGGCGATGTGGGTACTTGGATTTAGTAGCTTTAAAGTATGCTGTTATGGTTAATGGAATTACAGCTCTTTGCATGAATCATTTAGATACAATCGGAAAACTTGATACGATTAAGGTTTGTACAGCTTATGAAAGAGATGGAAAAAGAACAGAAGAATTTACAACAAATGAAGAAGAATTATTAGCTAGTACAGCCGTTTATGAAGAATTTCCAGGTAATTTTCCTGATATAAGTAAAATAAGAAAAAGAAAAGATTTACCAAAAAATGCTTTAAATTATATAAAAAGAATTGAAGAATATGTTGGCGTTCCTATCAAATTTATTGGAGTAGGAGCAGGTCGTGATGAAATGATATATGAGGAGGATTAATGAAAAAACTATTTGCCATTTTGGGAATTGGAATTTTATTATTAACTGGTTGCAGTATTAAAGATTTATTTATTCGTGAAAATAAAGAAGTTGAGTTATTATCAGGAAAACATAACGTTGAAATTGAAGTAGCTGATTATGGAACGATAAAATTAGAATTAGATGCTGATACAGCCCCAATCACAGTTACTAATTTTATTAACTTAGCAAATTCAGGATTTTATAATGGTTTAACTTTTCATAGGATTATTAAAGACTTTATGATTCAAGGAGGAGATCCTGACCATAATGGAACAGGTGGCTCTAAAGAAACTATTAAAGGAGAATTTTCCAATAATGGAGTTAAAAATGATATAAGTCATGTAAGAGGAGTTATTTCAATGGCCAGAAGTAATGATCCTAACAGTGCATCCAGTCAATTCTTTATTGTTCATAAAGATTCAACTACCCTAGATGGAAATTATGCAGCATTTGGTCATGTAACCGAAGGTATGGAAGTAGTTGATAAGATTGCTAATCATAAATATAATTATTCTGACGAAGATAATGGGTTAGTAGAATTTGTTGAACAGCCAGTCATAACGAGTATTAAAGTAATTGATTAGTCTGAAAGAAGATATCAAAAATAAAAGAATTAGGTGAATTAAGTTCGCCTTTTTTCTATTTAAGAAAAAATATAAAAAAATAAAAATGTAAAAAAACGTCAAGCAATGTTTTAATATTGTGTAAAACTGTTATAATTAGAATTATCTAAAATCAGAAAGGAGAATTAAAAATGGAAATATATAAAACTTATAAATTTAGAATGTATCCAAGTGATTCAATAAAGAAAAAGTTAGATTCCTTCTTAGGAACAACTAGATTTATATACAATTATTACTTAAATGCAAAAGAAAAAAACAATAATTTAAAATTCTCCGATATGAAAAAAGATTTAAAAAGGTTACAAGAAGAAAACACTTGGTTAAAAGATATAGATGGTTCTATTTTAAGAACAGCAATCGATAATTTAGAAAGAGGATATGAAAGATATTATAATAAACTATCTAAAAAACCAAAATTTAAAAAATATAGCAGTAATCAAATATATAGAACTCCATGTTTAAGGGGAGAATATAAAGGAAAAAAGTATCAAACTATAAAATTAGATTTAGAAAGACGAGTAATAAAATTACCAAAACTAGATGAAATAGAAATAAAAGGATATAAAAAGTTAACAAAATTAGACTGCAATATAATAAATGCAACTGTAAAAAGAATAGCTCATAAATATTATCTTTATCTATTAGTAAGTGAAGAAATAAATCTTCCTAAGTTTTGTCCTAATTATATAGTAGGTTTAGATTTAGGAGTTAAAGATTTAGTAATAACAAGTAATGGAGAAAAATTTAAAAAACTAGATTTTAAAAGAGAAGAAAGAAAATTAAAAGGATTAAATAAATGGTTATCAAGAAGTCAAATAGGAAGTAAAAATAGACTTAAAATAATTAATAAAATTGAAGTAGTAAATGAAAAAATTAAAAATATGCGAAAATTTTATAATCATCTAATTACAAATAAAATATTAGAAGCCAATGATATCATTGCTATCGAAACTTTAAAAGTTAAAGAAATGATAGAAAAAGGCAAAAATCATTTGGCTAAATTCATCGTAAATTCCAACTTATCAGAATTAATAAAGATTTTAAAATATAAGTCTAAATGGCAGAACAAAAGAATATACGAAATAGATACTTATTATCCAAGTAGCCAAATATGTTCACATTGTAAAAGAAGAAATAGGGAGTTGAAAGATTTAAACATAAGAAGTTGGGAATGTACGGAATGCCATTTTGTAAATGATCGAGATATCAATGCAAGCATAAATATATTAGATGAGGGAATGAAATTATATTTAAAAGATTTAAGGTGCGAATTAAAAGCAAGTTAAAATTAAGAAAAATAAGTAATTTGTGAAAATATCAAATAAAAAAAATAAGTACGGTGTCAACCATCGGAATCTGGTCTATGGAGGGGAAACCCTGTGAAGTAGAAAATAAAGACCATCAATAGGTCTTCGATTTTTACATTTTTCTGAAAAAAACATTGCTTTTATAATGTTAACCAAAATAAAAAAATTTATTATTTCGTTTACATTAAGATAAAAAAAATGTAAAATAATTCATAAGGACGGTGATAGTGTGCCAGAATTACCTGAAGTAGAAACTGTGAAAAATGTATTAAAACAAAATCTATTGAATTTAAAGATTACTAAAGTTGACGTTTTTTATCCACCGATGATAAAGACAAATTTGAACGAATTTTTAGAAAACTTAGTCGGTGAAGAGTTTTTGGACGTTAAAAGATATGGCAAATGGTTAGTTTTTGAGACTACAAATTATGCTTTAGTTAGCCACTTAAGAATGGAAGGGAAATATTATTATACTTTAAAATGTGATAGAGAAAAACATGAACATGTTATTTTTCATCTTGATAATGGTTATGTTTTACGCTATAAGGACGTTCGAAAGTTCGGCGTTATGTATTTAGTTAAAAAAGAAAAATTATTTACAGATACTCCATTATCTGAATTAGGTCTAGAACCTTTCTCTAAAGATTTAAATGAAGATTATTTATTAGAAAAATTTAAAACTAAAAGATTGCCTATAAAAACCGTTTTATTAGACCAAGGAATAATGACTGGTCTTGGCAATATTTATGTTGATGAGGTTTTGTTTAAAAGTAAAATTTCCCCATTCAAAAAAGCTAACTTATTAAATGCTAATGATTGTAAAGCAATAATTGAAAGTTCTAAAGAAATATTAACTGATGCTATAAAACTCGGTGGTACAACGATTAGAAGTTACACATCAAGTCTTGGAGTTACAGGAAGTTATCAAGATAAACTTCTTGTTCACACAAGAAAAATATGTCCAGTTTGTAATAGTCCAATTTTAGTAAAAAAGATAGGTGGCAGAAGTACTTATTATTGTCAAAAATGTCAAAAGGTGAAAGATGAGTAGAGTAATAGGCAATATATCCAAAACAATTTTTAAATCCGATAATGATTACTATGTAGCTATTTTCAGAGTAAAAGATAATGATGTTTCCAATGATTATAACGGAAAAACGATTACAATAACGGGTTACTTTTATGATATTGATGACAATCTTGATTTATCTTTAACAGGAGAATTTACTAATCATCAAAAATATGGAAAACAATTTAATGTTACTAGTTATCAAAAGATAATACCTGAGGATAAAAATAGTATTGTTAGTTTCTTTTCAAGTGGTTTATTTAAAGGAATTGGAGAGACTAAGGCCATCAAAATTTACGAAAAATTCGGAGATGATGCTATAAATATTATCAAAAATAATCCAAATGTTTTATATGAAATCAAGTCTTTAACCGAAAAAAATATTACAACTTTAAAAACTAAATTAGAAGAACTTGATCAAAGTACTGATACTCTTCTAAACCTAACAGAACTAGGCTTTACAGCACAAGATGCAACGATGATTTACAAAAACTATAAACAAGAAACAGTCACTGTTGTTAACAATGATATCTATACTTTATTTTATGATATAGAAAAACTAACTTTTCAAAAAGTTGACAGAATTGCTCTTAAAAATAACATCAAAAAAAATGACAGTCGAAGAATAAAAGCCGGCATTATTTATGCACTTAGAAGTCTTGCAAACGAAAGAGGCGACACTTATTCTTTAAAAGAAGAAATCTATAGTATATTAAGAATAGTTATCAACTATGAACCAACCTATGAAGATTTTCTTCAAGAACTTGAAAATCTAATAAAAGAATTAAAAGTAATCGAGTTATCTGAAGGTTATCAATTGATGGAGTACTATGAAGCAGACAACAACATTGTAAAAAGATTAACATATTTAAATAATAAAGAAGATTTAATTTATAAAAAAGACTATTTAGAGAAAAAAATAGCCCTTTTTGAGGAAGAAAACAATATAACTTATGATGAAAAACAAAAAGAAGCCATCATCTCAGCCTTTTTAAAAAATATTTTAATAATAACTGGTGGACCAGGAACAGGAAAGACGACAATTATCAAATCAATTGTATCATTGTATAAAGAAATCTTTAATCAAAAAGATTTAGATAATGAAGATATAGCTTTATTAGCACCAACTGGACGAGCAGCTAAAAGAATTATGGAATCAACTCTATTTAAAGCTAGTACGATTCATCGTTTTTTGAAATGGAATAAAGAGAATAATAAATTTCAAATTAATGAGTACAATAAAAGTAAAGCTAAACTTGTTATAATTGATGAAGTTAGTATGCTTGATACTTTACTTTTTAGTTCCCTTTTAAATGGATTAAGATATGATACGAGAATTATTTTAGTTGGCGATAGCAACCAATTACCTAGCGTTTCTCCTGGAGAAGTTTTAAAAGACTTAATAAAAACAGAATTATTTCAAGTCATAGAACTTAAAAACTTATATCGACAAAATGATGACTCAAATATTATTAATCTTGCTTATGATATCAATAATGGTGATATAAATTATTCTATATTTAACAAAAATGATGATTTACTTTTTTATGAAGCAAATAGCATGGATTTAAAAGAAAAAATAATTAAAATTGCAGAAAAATATAAGAAATGTAGTTTTCATGATTTTCAAATTATGGCTCCAATGTATAAAACACTTAATGGCATTAACAATTTAAATCAAATTATGCAAAATATTTTTAATCCTAAAAGCAAAGAAAAAAATGAAATTTTGATTTATGATGTTTTATATCGTGAAGGAGATAAAGTTTTACAACTTATGAATATGCCTGATGATAATGTTTACAATGGCGATATTGGTATTATTTTAGAAATAGACAATTTAAAACATGAAATTACGATTGATTTTGATTCTAATATTGTAACATTTAATAAATCTAATTTTAACAATTTCACTTTAGGCTATGTTATTAGTATTCATAAATCTCAAGGTAGTGAATTTAAAAGCGTTATCATTCCTATCTTAAATGAATATGGAAGAATGCTTTATCGAAAACTTATTTATACAGGAGTTACTAGAAGTCGACAGAAATTAATTTTAATTGGAGAAAAGGAAGCTTTTGCAAGAAGCGTTAAAAATAACAATAATGACAAACGAAAAACCAATTTATGTGAAAAAATAAAAAGTAGATATTCTTAGTATAACTTAAAAAAATAAATCCATACTATAAGTGGTATCAATTTTGATACTAATCATATTTTTAGTAGGTGATAAAATGAAAAGTATGAAAAAAGGTATGATAATGGGACTAACTGGAGCTACAATGGTTGGTGCCGGTTTATTAATTTATAATTATGTCCTAAGTCCTAAAACAAAACAAAAAATGATGTCTTTAGAAAAAGACATGTGTGAAGACTTTGAAAATATGATTTAACGAAATAGAAAGAGTTTTTCTTTCTATTTTTTGTATACAATATAAATAAATATATTTTCTAATAAAAACAATGAAATTGACAAATAATCGTGATAGTTCTTTAAAAAAAATAAAAAATTAGATATAATTAAAAATAGGAGGATATATGTTTAATATAGGAATAAGTAATAATAAACCAAATTATGACGATGATTACAAAGGAATTAATAATTTAAGAGGACTAGCAATAGATATGATTGATAATGCTAAATCAGGTCATCCTGGCATTTGTTTAGGAGCAGCTAGTATTATCTATACTTTATTTAAAAGACACATGAATATTGATTTAGAAAATTTAGATTTTATTAATCGTGATAGATTTATTTTATCAGCAGGACATGGAGCACCTCTTTTATATGCTACTTTATATATGTTAGGACTTCTTGAATTAGAAGATTTAAAAAAATTAAGAAAAATAAATTCTAAAACACCAGGACACCCTGAATATCAAGAAACACCGCTTGTTGAAATGTCAACTGGACCACTTGGTCAAGGAGTTGCATCAAGTGTAGGTATAGCACTTGGAACTAGTTACTTAAAAGAAAAGACAGAAGGTTTAATTGATAATTATACTTATGTTTTATGTGGAGATGGTGAACTTGAAGAAGGAATTACTTATGAAGCATTAAGTTTAGCTGGAACTTTAAAACTCAATAAATTAATTGTTTTATATGATAGCAATGATGTAACCCTTGATAATGATTTAAAAGTAAGCAGTAAAGAAGATATAAGAAAAAGATTTGAGAGCATCAATTTCAACGTTATAGAAACTAATAATGATCCTAAAAATATTGATGAAGCTATTACAGAAGCAAAAACTTCTAATTTACCAAGTATTATTATTGTTAAAACTATAATAGGAGAATTTTCCAAAAATGCTGGTAAAAATATTGTTCATGGAAAACCACTTGACCCTGAAGATTTAAAAAATGTTAAAGAGAAATTAGGTTTATATGATGCTCCTTTTACAGTATCAATAGATGCAATTAACGATTTTAAAGAGATGATTCAAGAACGTAGTAAAGAGTATATAGAAACTTGGCAAACCAAATATCAAGAATTGAAAGATAAAAGTTTAATCGAAAAATTAATTAATAAAGAAAATACTTATACTTTGACAACTTTAAATATTGATTTTGAAGAAAAATCTTTAAGAGACTTATCAGGTGAAATTTTAAATCATATAGCAAATGACTTTGAACTTTTAATCGGAGGAAGTGCTGATTTATCATCATCTTGTAAAACAAATTTAAATAATTTTAAAATTTTTGATGACAATAATAGAGATGGAAGAAATATTTATTTTGGAATAAGAGAACATGCTATGGGAGCTATTATAAATGGACTTGCTTTAGTTGGTTTAAGACCTTTTGGCAGCACCTTTTTAACTTTTTCAGATTATATGAAACCATCTATTAGAATGTCTGCTTTAATGAATTTGCCAGTTCTTTATATATTTACTCATGATTCTATTACAGTTGGAGAAGATGGACCTACCCACCACCCAATTGAAGAACTTTTAAGTCTTGAATTGATACCTAATTTAAAAGTTTATAGACCTTATGATTTTAATGAATTGATAGGTTGTTATAAAGAAATAATGGAAAATAAAAATCCAGCTGCTTTAATATTACCAAGAGATAATAAAAAAATTTCTATGAATACTAAAACTAGTGGAGTAGCTCATGGAATATATGAAGTAATCATGAATGAAACAAATGATTATATAAATATTCTTGCTAATGGTGAAGAATTAGGTTTAGCATTAGAATTAAGTGGAAACTTAAAAGAAATAGGTGTTGATAATCGTGTCTTAAGTGCACCTTGTTTAAAAAATTTTAAAAACGAAAAAAACAGCATTTTAAAAGACAAAAAAACTTTTGCTATTACATTTGGTGTTCCGAATTATTACTATGAATTTACGCATGATGTATTTGGACTTTCTACCTTTAGTTTGTCCGGTTCAAAAGAAGATATTCTAGAACATTTTGGATTTACGGTTAAAAATCTAGAAAGTAAAATATTGGAGCAGTTAAATAAGTAATTTAGTTGATAATAGTATTGTAGTTAATTTTAAGAGGAGTGATTTTTATGAATTTTAAAAGACGACTACTAATACTTTTATTAGCTTTTTTTATACTGCCGATTAATGCATTTGCTTTATCTAAATATTTAGTTCCAGGTGGTGAAAATGTTGGCATTACAATTCATAACAATGGTGTCTTGGTTGTAGGCTTTTATGAAACTGAAAATGAGAAATCTAATCTTAAAATTGGAGATATTATAATTTCTATTAACGATATGAAAGTAACTTCAATAAGTGATATGTTAAAAGAGATTGATACGACAAGTGATGAGGTAAGTTTACAAGTAGGATATTTAAGAAATAAAGAAGAAAAAACAACAACTTTAAATTTAAAAAAAGACTCTAGTGGTATTTTTAAAACAGGATTATATGTTAAAGATAGTGTGACTGGGATTGGAACGTTAACCTTCATAGATCCAGAAACCAATAAATATGGTGCCTTAGGTCATGCTATAACTGACAACAAAACAAATATTAAATTTGACATTAAAGACGGCAAGATTTTTAAATCTGATGTTTTGTCAATCGATAAAAGTCGTGATGGAGAACCTGGTGAAAAGAATGCTAAATTTTATTTTGATACCACATATGGTACGATAGAACAAAATGAAGAAACTGGAATTTATGGAACTTATAGTGAAGAATATGATAAAACTAAAACACTAGAAGTAGCATCTATTGATGAAATTAAATTAGGTAAAGCTTATATTAGAACAACTTTAGATAATAATAAAGTTGAAGATTTCAATATTGAAATTTTGAATGTTGATAAAAAAAGTGACACAAAAAATATATTATTTAAAATAACTGATAAAAATTTATTGGTAAAAACTGGTGGTATTGTTAAAGGAATGAGTGGTTCACCAATTATTCAAAATAATAAAATAGTTGGAGCTGTAACTCATACTGTTATAAATGATAATACTAAAGGGTATGGTATTAGTGTAATAAAAATGCTAGAAAGTATGGAATAGGAATTTTTTCCTATTTTTTAATTTGACAATCTTTTTTAATTGGTATACATTAATATTAGAGTAGGTGAATTATGAAGAAAAGAAAGAAAAAAGAAACCTTGATTTTAAAAGTTATTACTTTAATATTAGTAATTACAGTTGGGTTATTTTATAAAGAGATAAATAACTTTTTGATAAAAATATTTCCTAATGAATCTTATGCGTTAGAAGATATTCCAGAATATGATTCAAAAGCTTATATTATTATAAATAATAATGAACCTAATTTTGGAAAAGATGATTTAGAGAGAGAACCTTTTGAATATTATAGTGATTTAGATATTTTAGGAAGAGCAAGAACAGCATTTGCGAAAATTGGCGTTGAATTAATGCCTACTAAAGAAAGAGGGTCAATTGGAATGATTAAACCAAGCGGTTGGCATACAGTTAAATATGATATTGTTGATGGAAAATATTTATATAATAGATGTCATTTGATTGGATATCAGTTAACAGGCGAGAATGCTAATGAAAAAAATTTAATAACATGCACAAGGTTTATGAATACAGGTACTATGTTAGATTATGAAAATAAAGTTGCTAATTACATAAAAAAAACAAATAATCATGTTCTATATCGAGTAACACCAATTTATGATGATGATAATTTATTAGCTAAAGGTGTAGAAATGGAAGGTTTATCCGTTGAAGATAATGGTAAAGGAATTAAGTTTAATATCTTTGTTTATAATGTTCAAGATGGTATTGAAATTGATTATGCAACAGGTGATAGTAAACTAAAATAAAAAAAATAAAAAAAATTTAAAAAATATGTTGACAAATGTAATTAGATATGATAAATTATAATTGCTTAGTAAGAATAACATTCCTAAGTACATTGCTTGACTATAATATAGTTCGCAAGAATTTATATTATATGTATGGACTCAATATTTATTCTTAATTGAATTTATATTTTAGTCTTTATAGATTGATTAATTTCAATCTAATTAATAGCTTTAATTAGCTATTTAGAATAATTGATTTTATTCTTATAATTACCTAGTGGGTAATATAGTGTTATTTATTAACACTTCAGCAATTACTTAAAATAATGTTATAAGGTTAGAAAAGTTATATGAAAATATAATCATTATCGCCACTAAGTAGGACAATTGTTTTGAGAGGAGAAACTCAAAGATAAGTAGTTGTAGTAAATACTGATAATATTTATGATAATGTTTATATTATTTAAAAAATAATATAAATTGTACAACTTTTTCTAAACTCGGAATGAATAGTTTTATCAGAACTATTTGTTTTTTTTATATTTTAAAAACATATACTTAAATGGTGGTATATGTTTTTAAATTTATTAAATATTTTGAGAGAATTATTTTTCTTTACTGGAAGCTATTCAAACAATTTATTCCCTGATCCTTTAACGAAATCTGAAGAAGAAAAATGTATAATCGAAATGGAAAATGGGTCAGATGATGCTAGAAATAAACTAATAGAACACAATTTAAGATTAGTTGCACATATTGTTAAAAAGTTTGAACATGATGTATCTTTTCAAGATGATTTGATTAGTATTGGCACAATTGGATTAATAAAAGGAATAGATACTTATTCTAGAAATAAAAACGTAAGGCTTACAACTTATTGTGCTAGATGTATCCAAAATGAAATTCTTATGTATTATAGAAGCAATAATAAATACAATAAAAATATATCTATAAATGAAAGCATTGGATTTGATAAAGATGGTAATGAGATAACAATTGTTGATATTTTGAAATCCGATAAACCAGATTTTGCACTTGATTTATACGAAAAAGAAAATATTAAATTATTAAGTGAATATATAAAAGTTTTAACTAAAAGAGAAAAAGAAATTATAGCATATA
>CANRJE010000031.1 GCA_947630865.1 uncultured Bacilli bacterium
ACCAGTTGTCGTTCCAGTTGCAGCTGAACCAGTAACTATTACTTTTACACTAGCTGTCTTATTACCATCTACTGTTATTGTTGCTGTACCAGCACTTCTTGCAGCAATTATTCCATAAGAATTAACAAATGCAACACCACTATTACTAGTTGTAAAGACAACATCTTTATTAGTAGCATTATTTGGATAAACTGTATATGTAAACAACTTGGTACCATTAACCGTCATATTTATACTTGAACCAATATTACTTGAAATTGAAGAAACATGAACCGTACTAGATTCTACAGTAACATCAATGCTATCGGAAACATTATTACTTGTTGAACCAATTATCTTACATTTTCCAGCTGAAACTCCAGTTACAGTACCATCACTGCTAACTTTCGCTATATTTGGATTAGAACTTGTCCAAGTAACTTTTTTATTAGTAGCATTGCTTGGTAAAATTTCATATGAAATTTTTGCTGAACTACCAACTGTTAAACCACTTTTCAAATTTGAAATAACTATACTAGTTGGATTTATAACCGTTACTCCACCATTAGTTACAGTAACAGTAACACTATCGCTTATTTTACCATCGCGAGTTTTAACTGTAATAGTAGTAGTTCCTACACCAACAGCTGTTACTTTTCCAGTTTCTGAAACACTAGCAATACTTGAATTATCACTTGAATATATTAAATTATCAGCTCTAGCATCACTAGGATCTGTACTAATTTGTAATAAAACCGTACTTCCTTTTGCAAGTGTAATTGATTCTTGAGCAATATTGATTGATTTTAATTCCTTAGCACTCGAAGTAACAGTAACAACACACTTATTAGTATAAGGCGTACCATCAGGTGCCCTATAAGTTGCTACAATATTAACAACACCCTCTTTAACACCAACGACATTAGCTTTTCCATTACCTATATCATCTATTGTTGCAATACTACTATCTTCTGATAACCAATTAATAACTTTAGAACCAGTCGCCATTATAACTGTTGCTTCTATCTCTTGTTCTTCTCCAACTCCAAGAGTAATCGTCTCTCTACTTACAATAATTGATGGAGTTTGATTATTGTCAACTACACTAGAAGGATTGTCATTAGTTTTTTTAGTACAACTTTTAGCAATAACTAAAATTAAAATTAAAGCAACAACGGAAGCTATAACGATAATAGCTATTTTCTTTATCTTTTCTTTGTCGTAATTATTCCCGCCTTCATCACTATAATAACTTTCGCCATTTTCATCAACTTCATCTGTATAATCTGTATACATAGAAATCCCCTCACTTCTCAATTTATTTTATCATATATAATTGTCTATTTCAAGTCAAAACATAATTAAAAAAATAAAACTTTTTATATCATTGTTTTATAAAAAGTTTATCTATATTTTTCTTTGGTATCATCATTTTAACACCACTTTTAAGTTTAATTAAATATCTATTTGTCTTAGAATCAAATTCTTCTCCATCAATACACCATGGTTTATCTTTATCCTTAAAAGTAATTTCCATTTCATGAGCTTTATAAAGTTCAATTCCTGAAACATAAGAAATATCACTCGTTTTTAAAGTTAAAATTGCTTTTAAAATATCTCTTTTTTTATGTAAACTACAAAGCATTACTTCAAACATCGAATCATCTAATTTTATATCACTATAAAAATTATCAATACCAGCAATTCTATTAGCATTAGAAATAATTATAAAAGTATATTTTCCTTTATGTTTTACACCATCTATAGTAAACGTAATTTCATGTTTTGGTGTATGTTTAAATATTTTCTTTATTCCTTCTAATATGTAAGCAATATAACCTAATCTTTTCTTTAACTCCTGTGGTGTCTTATACGGAATATCCATAAATTTTCCATAAGATGCAACATAAGTAAATGCTTGATTATTAATAACTCCTATATCAACATCCTTAATTTCACCTTCAAGAATTAATTTTAAATTATCAAATAAACTATTAGAAAGTCCATACATATGTCCAATATCATTAGTAGTACCAACTGGTAAATGAGCTAAAATCAATTGATGTTCTCTTTTTAAATTACCATTCATTACCTCAAAAAAAGTTCCATCTCCACCTACTGAAATAACTAAATCAATATCATCTGATAACTCTCGAATAATCTTTTCAGCATGTCTTTTATACAAAGTTAAAACAATTCTTGCTTCATAATCATAATCATGTAAAATATTTTCAAATCTAACTAAATTCTTTGTATCAAATCCCTTACCACTAGTAGGATTTATAATAATCGTACATTTTTTCATTTTATCTCCTTACCATTTATTTTCTATATCATTTGGTACTTTATCACTTTTAATAGCATTAATTATTTTGGCCTTTTTCTCTGGACTTATTTCTCTTCCTGTTAATCCTGATAATTCATCAATTACTTCAGTTAAAACTTTTTCATCTTTAAAATTACTACTTTTTAATTTATTAGCAAGTGATAATATGGTATCTTTTTTAACGTTTGTTTTCTTTTCAACTTTTTTAAAAACACTATCGTTCATAAAACCTCCCATATATTATATGAAAGTAATACCTATTTTTTATTTAATTTAGCTATTTTTTTCTTTAAAAGTTCATGTCTTTCAGCAAATACAGCATTTTGTTTTAAAAATTTTTCTCTGTCAATTTCATTATTTTGAAAGCGACTATCTAACTTTTTAACAGCTTTTTTAATTCCTTCACATTCTTGTTCTAAAGAATTATTATTGTTAAAAAAATCATTTTTTATTATCATTTTTCACTCCTATTTTTAAACTTTAATATAATTGGTGTACCTTCTAATTCAATATTTTCTCTTAATTTATTTTCAAGATATCTATAATATGAAAAGTGAACTAAGTTTTTACTATTAACATAAAATACAAATTTTGGAGGCATAACATCTTCTTCTACTACATAATAAATTTTTAATCGTTTACCTTTATATGATGGTGGATTATTTAAATTATAAGCTTCTTCAACTATTTCATTTAAAACACTAGTTGCAATTTTTCGATTACTATTTTCATAAGCTTTTAAAATAAGAGGCATAATTAAATGTATTCTTTTTTTATAAAGTGCTGAAACAAAAACAATAGGTGCATAAGGTAAAAATTGAAATTCTGCTCTAATAACTTTTGTAAATTCTTTCTTCTTAGCATCATCAAATGAATCACATTTATTAACAACAATTATCAAAGCTTTACCTTTTTCGATAGCAATAGATGCAATATGCTTATCATGTTCTTTAATACCATCTAAATAATCTATAACCAAAAGACAAACATCACTTCTATCTATCGCTTTTAAACTTCTAAGTAAACTATATTTTTCAATATTTTCATAAATACGCCCACGTTTTCTCATTCCAGCTGTATCGATTACCACATATTCATTATCATTATATTTAAAAACTGTATCAACAGCATCTCTTGTTGTTCCTGCAATATCTGAAACCATTAATTTATCACTTCCAAGAATTGCATTAACCAAACTACTCTTTCCAACATTAGGACGTCCAATTAAAGAAAACTTAATTCGATTATCACTTTCTTCTTTTTGATACTTAGGAAAATCTGCAACAATAGTATCTAAAAGTTCCGTTATTCCAATTGAATGTTCAGCACTAATTTCAACAAATTCATTAAATCCTAGTTCATAATAATCATACTTATGAGTCTCGCTTTCTTTATTATCTATTTTATTAAAAGCAACAATAACTCGTTTACCACTTTTATGTAACATTTCAGCTAAATATTTATCATTAGCACTTATACTTTCTTTAGAATCTACTAAAAAAACAATAACATCAGCTTCCATAATAGCAATATTAACCTGTGCTTCGATTAAATCATTAAAATTTCCTTCACTTATATCAATTCCACCTGTATCAATCAAATTAAATTTATAATCTAAATAATTAATTTCTGTATAAATTCTATCTCTTGTTACCCCAGGAGTATCCTCTATAATCGATATTTTAGCATGAGCTAATTTGTTAAATAAAGTTGACTTTCCAACATTAGGTTTTCCAACTAAAGCAACTGTTTTAATTTTCATATAATCGCCCCAATCCAAGAAGATTATAACAAAAAAAAAGATTTTTTTAAACCTTTTTTATTTTATAGACTATCGTTATTATCACGAGATACTACTTTACCATATCTATCAAAACTTGGTAATTCACCATATCTTGGTTCTCTTAATGGTTGATCTTCTTCCGTATTATATACTCTAAATACTTGAGTTGAATTACTTTTACAATATCTAAATTCTGTATGTAATATTCCATATTTTTCTGTTTTAAATTCATTTTTTTGAACACCAGTATAACAATTTGCTCCCATAGTAACAAGATCAAAATCTAAACCTAATTCATCAAGTATATAATCTATATTTCCATAATATGAAGTCATAGAAATATCAACTTTAATAGCTCTATTATCTCCTATACTTCCTAAATCAAAATTTAAATTTTTAAACATAGAGCTGAAACCCATAAGAATAACTACTAAAATAACTCCACCTAATATTGAAAAAACAATCGTTTGTTCTTTTTTAATTTTCTTTATTTCATTTTCTCCCATTATAAACACTTCCTCTATTCTATTTTTCTAATGGTACAGACTTTTTAATCTTAGTCATATAATTATTAATCCAATAAACCCATCCTACATCATACTTTTTCTTGTTAGCACTTGCAATAGCACTTGGAGTTGTTAAATCTTTTTCATAGTAATTATCTTTTATATATTTTGCATAACTTTTTACAGAGTCATTAATCGTATCAAATTTCTGGTAAAATCCTCCATAACAAGCCATCTCTGATGCATTATCACGATTATAATATAGTTTACCAACATTATTACACTTTTTAACTAAGAAACTACATTCATTATTACAACCCGTTTCTTTAATAATCATTGAAGCAACTAAATAAGGATTTACTTCATTAACAATTGAATATTTAGCAATAACTTCTCCTTTACCACTCAATTCATTTTTTAAATAATTGTCTATTTTTTTACCTATAATAACTGAGTCTTCTCCTTCAAATTCCAAGTCTGTTCTTAACATAACATCAATTTCTTTCATAATAGAACTATTATTTAATTTTTCCTGAGCACTCGTTTTAATAACAATATCAAGATTACTAGCTAAAGAATTAGTACCTGATATAGCATTAACCCAAAGAATGTTAAAACCAAATGCCAAAACAATTAAGATAATTTTCCTTTTCATACTACACACCCCTAATAAAATATTTATTGATAAACTCTTACATGTATATCATTTTTTACAATTGATACAAAATAAGATTTTTCTCTTCTTAAATTTAAAATTTTATCCATCTTATCAAATTCTTTGGCTTTATCCTCTTTATTTTTATTATATAAAACATAAATAATCTTTTTTATTTTACCAGTTTGTTGTTCTAAAAACCTAATAACTGGTGTCGGAGTACTTGAAAACCAAAGTTCAGATACTAAAATTATCATATCAAAATTATTTAAATTAAACTGACTTCTTTTAACTGGAATATTTAAATTAGCATAAACACTTTTTACTTTATCTATAAATGATACTTCATTAACTGTCTCTATTTCCATACATTCAGCTTGGTACATTTCTTGATATTTACTAACTATTTTTCTTATATTTTTATTTTTACCATAATATAAGACTAGATTACCCATTCGAATTCACCACTTATATATTACAACGAAATTTGAAAAATAACAACGAAAATTTTTATTTTTTTTAGAAATTTTACAGACTAATCATGTTCTTTTAAATAATTAACTGCATCTTCTAATTTACTAACTTTAACAAGTTCAATATCATAATCATATTTATCTTTTTCTTTTAAAGCTTCTTCATAGTTTGCTTCTGGAACAAAAAAGATATCTGCTTTAGCTTTAACTGCTCCCATTAATTTATATTTAACACCACCAATTTCTCCAACATTTCCAAGAGCATCAATCGTTCCTGTTCCTACTATTTTTCTTCCCTTTGTTAAATCATCTGATACTAATCTATCATAAATAGCAAGTGATAGCATGAATCCTCCACTTGGTCCAGATTCATTATTACTAAACTTTAACTTAATAGATGGATTTACTTCATAATCATAGATATTAACCATATAAAGTCCAATTATTTTTTCACCATCAATTGAAACTAACTTAGCACTACAATCTACTTCCTTACCATCTCTTAAAACTTTAACTTTTAAATCTTGTCCAACATTTAAACTATTTAAATATTCTTTATATTCTGTATTATTACTAACAGAAATTCCATTAACAGTAAGAAGAGTATCCCCTACTTTAACATCTGTTATACTATCAGAACTTTTATATACGACTTTGTAATCATTACTTTTTATTTTTACATCTAAACCTGCTAATTTATAAGCATTGATAATTGCATTAGAATTTGCTTCGTCTAAATAAAGTTTATCTCGATTTTCTAAATCTTCCATAGTTTCAGAATCATCAACTTTTGATTCTTCAATACTTTCAACTTCCCATTTAGGAAATAAAAAACTAATTAAATAGGTTGATACAGTTGCATTTATTTGTTTTACATAAGCTAAATTGTAACTTCCCTTTTCATCACTATCTAAACTTATTCTATCTTTTAAATCAATAGTTCCGCCACCAGAATATATATAAAAAGGTAATGGAAAAGTTAAAATAAAAAACAGAAGGATTAAAACAGCATAGTAAATAATGTCTTTTTTATTTCGTTTAATAAATGCTTTTAACTTCTCATATATTTTATTGAACACTTTAATCACCTATTTAATTATAACAAAAATAAGGATATTTATGAAGAAAAAATATGTCAATTTAACAATTTCAATTATTATTTTTTTATTTTTATTTGAAATATTAACTCACTCTAGTAGTATTGTTGAAACAGTTTATAAAAGTACTTCTATTTGGTTTTATAATATTGTTCCTACAATATTACCTATTTATATTGTTGTAGATTTACTTTTAAATTACAATGCTATTTATTATCTAAGTAAATTTTTTGGAAAATTCATGGAACGTTTTTTTAAATTAAAAAAAGAAACTGCATTTGTTTTTCTTCTTTCGATTATAAGTGGTTTTCCAAGTAATAGTAAATATTTAAAAAATCTTCTTGATGATAATGTTATTAATCAAGAGGAAGCTTCTAAATTACTTTGCATGACGCATTTTTCTAATCCTCTTTTCATAATAGAAAGTATTGGAGTTAGTTTCTTACATGATAAAAAAATAGGTTTAATTATTTTAATAGCTCATTATTTAACTAATGTTTTAATAGGTTTTATGAACAGAAATTATTATGTAAATTTAAATCAAGAAAAAAATATAACTCAAAAAAAGAAAAAGAGCTTTATTAACTCTTTAACTGATTCTATTTATAACACTATAAAAATTTTATTTTTACTTTATGGAATCATAACTTTTTTCATGATTGTAACAACAATTATAAGAGAAAATTTACCTTTTAGTAATAATATTATCAGTATTTTATGTGGACTATTAGAAATGACTCAAGGAATTTTTTATGTTAATTCTCTTACAATTCCAATTACAATTAAAGCAATATTAATAACTTTCTTTATTTCTTTTGGAGGATTAAGTATTCATATGCAAGTTTTTAGTATTTTAAAAGATTATAAATTACATTATAAAGATTATTTTTTAGCTAGGATTATTCATGGATTAATTGCTAGTAGTCTTGTTTTTCTAATTCTTTATTTTATGTGACAACAAAATGAATTCTAAAATCATTTTCAAGATTTCGATGATGGAATATTATATCTAAACTATACATTCCATTAGTTGTATCACTTTCATATTTAGTATTTGTTATATCAAGTGTTATTAATCTATCAGAAGAACCAGGTATTTCATAAATTATATTATTATATTCAATATAAGTTGTATATTTATTAGTAGTTGTATCTTTAGTATCTATAACAATTTTTAACGGTATTCGAACATTGTTTCTTGTAACTAATTCGTAGTAATAATCTGTTTGTTTATTGATACTAACAACAGGATCAGCAGTATTTAAAATATCATCATAAATAATTCTAGTTAAAGAATTTTTATAATTAACAATATCTGTATAAGTTTGTTCATAATCACTTCTATCACGATAAACATAGGTAACATTAGTAATTGTTGCCATAATAATAACAACTAAAAGCATTGTTAAAATAAGTTCAATTGTTGTAAAGCCTTTATTATTCATATGACACCTCAATTATATATCAATTATATAATAAGATTTAGAAATTGTAAATTAAAAGAATTTTTATTACTTGTCTTAATTATTTTTTATTTAAAGTTTAAATTAAAAATGCTAGACTATTTTCTAATCTGCATTTTTATTATCTTTATTTATTACCTTCAAGTTCTTCTTCAATTCTTATTAATTCATTATACTTACAAATTCTATCTGTTCTAGACATTGAACCTGTTTTTATTTGACCTAAATCAAGTCCAACTGCTAAATCAGCAATTGTTGTATCTTCAGTTTCTCCACTTCTATGTGAAATAATAGTTTTATATCCATTGCTTTTAGCTAAATTAATTGTTTCTATTGTTTCAGTGATTGTTCCTATTTGATTAACTTTTAAAAGAATAGCATTTCCAGCATGATTATCGATTCCTTTTTGTAAACATTTTTTATTTGTTACAAATAAATCATCACCTACTAATTGAATTTTATCTCCTAATTTTTCAGTTATTAATCTAAATCCTTCCCAATCATTTTCATCAACAGGATCTTCTATTGAGATAATTGGATATTTCTTTATTAAATCTTCATAATAATTAATCAATTCTTCAGTTGTTAAAGATTTATTTTCTCCCTTTAATTCATATTTTCCATTTTGATAGAACTCACTTGCTGCAACATCAATAGCTAAATTAACATCAATTCCAGCTTTATATCCTGCTTTAGTAATTGCTTCTGTAATTAATTCAAATCCTTCACTATTAGATTTTAAATTTGGAGCAAAACCACCTTCATCTCCAACACTTGTTACATAACCTTTTTCTTTTAAAACATTTTTTAAAGTATGAAATACTTCTGAGCCAATTCTAATTCTTTCTTTAATAGTAGGTGCTTCAGGAATAATCATATATTCTTGAAAATCAAGATTGTTATCTGCATGAGCTCCACCATTTATAATATTCATCATTGGTCTTGGTAAAGTTGTTCCATTTCCAACATATTTATAAAGAGGCATTTTTTTCTCGTTAGCAGCAGCTTTCAATGAAGCCATTGAAATACCTAAAATAGCATTAGCACCAAATCTTGATTTTGTTTCTGTTCCATCTAATTCAATCATAGCTTTGTCAAGTTCTTGTTGATCAAAAACATCCATACCAATTACTAAGTTACGAAGTTCATTGTTTACATTACTAACAGCTTTTAAAACTCCTTTTCCCATGTATCTTGCATCATTATCTCTTAACTCTAAAGCTTCTCTTTCACCAGTTGATGCCCCACTTGGAACACTTGCTCTTCCCATTACTCCATCTTCTAGAATAACATCAACTTCTACAGTTGGATTTCCTCTTGAATCTAATATTTCTCTTCCTATTACATTTTTAATTTTCATAATTTCATCTCCTTTATTTATAATTATTAGCAACAGATTCTATTTCTTGTAATTCAAATCTATATTTTTGCTTTTCATTTGGATATTTCTGGTGGTCAACTTCACTTAAAAACATATCGATTGGTCTAATCCAAAGACCACCATCTCCATATAATCTTCTATAAATAACATATTTTTCATTTGTCTCTGAATGCGTAGCAATATCTACTACTAAATAATAATCTCCTTTAAAATGCCTATAAATACGATTTTTAATTATTTCCATCTTTGATTTCCTCAACTAATTTTTTAAATTCCGCACCTCTTTCCTCACATTCTTTATATTGGTCCCATGAAGCTGATGCTGGACTCAATAGTATTATATCATTAGGTTTTGACTCTTGATAAGCTTTTTTAAATCCATCTTTTAAATGTTCATAGATAAATGTCTTAATATGTAAACTATCTCCAAGTTCTTTAACTCTCATTCGACATTCACCTATTCCAATTATTGTTTTAACATTTTTTAGATAAGGATTTAATTCTTCAAACTTTTGTCCTCTCTCAAGACCTCCTAAAAAAAGAATAATCTCATCATTTGGAAAGGCACTTAAAGCAATCTCTGTACATTTAATATTTGTAGCTTCAGTATCATTATAAAACTTTCTACCATCAACTATATCAACAAGTTCAAGACGATGTTCAACCCCTTTAAAATCTTTTAAAACTTGTTTAATTTTTTCTGTTTCAACATTCATAAGTTTAGCAATTGTAATAGCAACTAAAGCATTTTCTACATTATGATTACCTTTTATAAACATATCGTTTTTATTAATAATTAATTCATCATGATAGTATAAATTATCATCTTTTAAGTAAGCATCTTTTTCATCATGACTACTAAAATATAATTTTTTACTTAAAATATTCTTGGTACTTTCTATACTATCTTGATTGCCAATATTTAAAATAGCTATATCACTACTTGTTTGATTTTTAAATAGTTTAACTTTAACTTTTTTATAGGTATCATAATCACCAAAAAAATCAATGTGTGCTGGACTTAAATTAGTTAAGGCTGCAATATTTGGATTAAATTTATCTAAGTTAGCTAGTTGTTGACAAGATATTTCCATAACTAAAATATCGTTTTCTTTTATTTCATCTAAAATACTACATAAAGGATAACCAATATTTCCTGCTAAGTGTGTATTTTTATATTTACTTTTTAAAATATTATAAGTTAGTGTTGTTGTTGTTGTTTTTCCATTAGTACCAGTAATTGCTATTAATTTAACATTTTTAGGTAAAAGATGATAAGCAAACTCTACTTCATTTATAACAGGAATATTAAGTTCTTTAGCTTTTAAAACATATTCATGGTCATTTCTAATACCAGGATTTTTAATAATAAAATCAAATGATTCATCAAGTAAATCCTTAGGATGATAACCAAAGATAGTTTCTACTCCTAATTCTTTTATTTCCTCTACTTGTTTTTTATCTAAATATTTCTCTTCTTTGCTATCATTTAACACTACTTTACATTTTAGTTTTACAAGTTGTTTACAACAAGCGAAACCACTTCTAGCTAATCCTAAAACTAATATTTTTTTATTTTGAAACATTATATCACCTATCAATAATTATATTATTAAGAGTGTAAAAAGTAAACCTATTTGACTAAAAGAAAATATTAATCTATAATTATTCTTGGTGATAACATGTTATTTGCTAGTAAAAATTTAGGTAAATTAGAAGATATAGAAACAATTTTAAAAATTAAAGTTAAATCTTTAAATGATATAGATAAAGAAATTGAAATTGAAGAAAATAAAGATACTTTTATTGAAAATGCTATTTTAAAAGCAAAAGAAGTTTATAAGCAAACTGGACTACCAACATTAGCTGATGATAGTGGTTTAGAAATTGAAGCTTTAAATGGATTCCCTGGTGTTTTAACTCATCGTTTTTTAGGTCCTAATAAAACAGATCATGATAGAAATCAAGTTATTTTAGATATTATGGAGAAAAGAAAAAATAGAACTTGCTATTTTACTTGTAGTATGGCCTATTATGATGGTATAAATTTAATTATAAGTGAATATCGTTTAAAGGGAGAACTAGCTCAAGAAGAACATATTAATAAAGGATTTGGATTTGATAGTATTTTTCTTTATAATGGAAAGTATTTATCAGATATGACTATTGATGAAAAAAATTCTATTAGCCCTAGAAGAGAGGCTTTAAAGAAACTAATCAATAGTAAAAAATTTAAAAAAAATGTTGATTTAATAGATTAAGTATGTTATTATAAATCAGTAAATGTTTTGGACCCTTAGCTCAGTTGGTTAGAGCAATCGGCTCATAACCGATCGGTCATAGGTTCGAGTCCTATAGGGTCCACCAACATATATGCGGGTATGGCGGAACTGGCAGACGCGCTAGTCTTAGGAACTAGTTCTTCGGAGTGCAGGTTCGATTCCTGTTACCCGCACCAGTGACGTTTCTGTTCGAACTTTTTCGAACTTTTATACAGAGAACTTGCAAAAAGTTCTTTTTTATGTTATGATGAATATGTCAAGGAAACTTGCATAAAATAAAAAAGAGGAACATTTGAGTCGCAAGTGAATGTCGCCTCTAAGAATTTAGATTTGACACTCTATCAATGCTGATTAAGTGTCATATTTTTATTGCTATTACCAATAAGGTAAGGAGTAATAAAATGATAGCAACAAGCCGAAGGACTTTTATATAAATGTTAAAATAAAAACTGATAAAAATGTTAAAGTTAAAACCTGAGACTTTTTATCAGTTTTTTTGATAATTATGATATATTTATAACATCTCATAAGATAGAAGGAGATGTTATAAATATGAGA
>CANRJE010000032.1 GCA_947630865.1 uncultured Bacilli bacterium
AAATAATTAAAATTTCTATTTACTTGTCATTACATAAAAAAATCATCAAAAAAATTTAAAAAAACCGAAACTCAAATATTATATGTGTTGCTTTTTTTGCTAAAAATTGTTATATTTAAATTGGTGAAAATATGGAAAAAATAAGAATAGGCTTTTCTTCAGATCATCGTGGTTATGAACTTAAAGAAGCTTTAATTAAATATTTTAAGCATCAAAATGATATTTCTGAAATCATTGATTGTGGAACAGATTCTAATACTCCTTGTGATTATCCTGATTATGCTTTGAAATTAGGAAAAGAAATAACAGCTAAAAGAGTTGATTATGGAGTTGCTATTTGTGGTAGTGGTATTGGTATAAGCATAGCTTTAAATAAAATAAAAGGTGTTTATTGTGCAAAATGTGATAAACCAATTGAAGCTAGTTATACAAGACTTGATAATGATACAAATTGTGTTGCTTTTAGTGCAAGTACAAAATTTGAAGATGCCAAGGATATTGTTGATACATTTATTCATACAGAGTTTTCTAATATTGATAGACACAAAAAGCGTATTTTAAAAATTAAAAAGATAGAAAGTGATAATCATGACTAAATTTATTTTATATGTTTTAGTAACAATAATAACAGTATGGGCTATGGATAGTGTTAACATTAATTTTTTATTTAAAAAAGGTCAAGTTGTTAAAGCCCGTGTTCTTTATTTTTTAATCTTACTATCTATTATATACTTAGTTACTAATTTTATTTACGATTTTATTTATATTAAAATATTTTAAAAATTTGTATAAAAAATAATTTACAGGAAATACTTTAAATGAGGTGAATTTTTATGAAATTAAAACCATTTGTATTTCCTGTTTTATATTTGTCTTTGATTTTTGTTTTAGTTGGAGGATTGTATATAACCAGTAAAGCTATAAAAGATGATACAACCGATTCTTTAAGTGATATAACTTATGTATCTTCAATTATTTTAGGAGATGTTGTACCTGTTGTTAATGTAGATGCAACTGTTAATAATCCTTATGTTTTAGAAAGTGTTAAAATAGCACGATATTTCTATAATGCAGAAGATGATATTGATAGACAAAAAGAATCAATTGTTTTCTATAATGATACTTATATGCCAAATACAGGAATTGATTATACAGATACAGAAAAATTTGAGGTTGTAAGTATTTTAGATGGAACAGTTATTGATATTCGAGAAGATGAACTTTTAGGTAAAATAATTGAAATACGACACGAAAATGAATTAGTTTCTTCTTATGCTGGTTTAAGTGAAATAAGTGTTCAAAAAGGAGAAGAAATTACTGCAGGAACAAAAATTGGTATGAGTGGAACAAATAAAATTAATGAATCACTTGGAAATCATTTACATTTAGAAATATATAAAAATGGTGTTAATGTTGATCCTCTTAAAATAATTGGTCAAAAATTAGGTGATATTTAATCATTTTTTACTATTCATGATGAAAGAAGGATTTAGAAAATAATCAGGAAACTCCTGATTTTTTTTCATAATTAATGGTATTTTGGGAATAATATATTTGAGGTGAATTATGAAGGATATAGGAATTGACTTAGGAACAGCAAATATATTAATTTATGTTAAAGGTCAAGGAATAGTTTTAAATGAACCTAGTGTTGTTGCACTTGATACAGAGACTAATAGACCTTTAGCATTTGGAAGTGAAGCAAATTTAATGCTTGGAAAGACACCTTTTAAAGTCAAGGCAATTAAACCTATGAAAGATGGTGTTATAGCAGATTTTGAAATAACTGAATTAATGCTTGATTATTTTGTTAATAAAGTTAAAGCTTTTGGTATGTTTAAAAAACCAAGAATTATAATTTGTTGTCCAGCTGATACAACTCCAGTTGAAAAAAATGCTATTAAAGAAGCAGCAGAAAAACTAGGAGCTAAAAAAGTATTCTTAGAAGAAGAACCTAAAGCAGCAGCTATAGGAGTTGGTCTTGATATAAGTAAACCAAATGGTAATATGGTTATTGATATTGGTGGTGGAACTACTGATATTGCCGTTTTATCTCTTGGAGGAATCGTTGTTAGTAAATCTTTAAAAATAGCTGGTAATGTTTTTGATACTGATATTAAAGATTATATAAAAGAAAAATATCGATTATTAATTGGTGATAGAACAGCTCAACTAATAAAACATCAAATAGGCTCAGTTTATCAAAGTGATAAGGATAATGAAATTGAAGTTCGAGGTCGTGATTTAGATACTGGACTTCCAAGTATTATAACTATAAATAGCCATGAAGTTGAAAAAGCTTTGGAAGAAGATGTTAAAAAGATTGTTTCATGTGCTAAGATGGTTTTAGAATCAACTCCCCCAGAATTATCAGCAGACATTATTGAGAACGGAGCTATACTAACTGGTGGTGGGTCTTTAATTTCTGGGTTAAAAGAACTTTTAGAAGATGAACTTGGAATTCCCATTTATTTAGCTGAAAGTCCTTTAACAAGTGTAGCTGAAGGAACAGGAATTATGCTTGAAAATTTATATTTAATTAATTAAAATAGAAACTAGTAAATTTTTAAATAAAGAATATACTAGTTTTTTTATTTTAGAAGTGTTATAATTTTTGATGAGAGGAGTAGAAGATGTCAGGAAGTACAGTTTTATATTCACTTGAAGTTATAATAGTTACCTTATTAATTTCAGCAATCTCCATAATATTTGTTAAAAAAATTGCAATTCATATTAATGCTGTTGATATACCAAATGAAAGGAAAGTTCATACTAAACCGATGCCAAGACTTGGAGGACTCGGAATATTTTTGGCCTTTTTATTCGGATATATGCTTTTTTGTCCAACTACAGTAGAAATGAATTCAATTTTAATTGGCAGTTTTATTATATTAATGACTGGAATTATTGATGATATAAATCCTTTAAATGCTAGAGAAAAATTAATTGGACAATTAATATCTGCCTTAGTCATTGCGTTTTATGGAAATATTTTATTAAGTGAATTAACCGTTTTTGGAATAAATATTCAGTTTGGTATTCTTGCCTACCCTATTACAATTATCTTTATAGTTGCTTGTATGAATATTATAAATTTAATTGATGGATTAGATGGTTTAGCTGGTGGAATATCGGCAATTTTCTTTTTAACAATTGTTATTATTTGTATATTTCAAGAAAGATTTTATGGGCTTGAGTTTTCTCTTGCTTTAATTATGTTAGGTAGCACTTTAGGTTTTTTAATTCATAATTTTTATCCAGCTAAAATCTTTGCAGGTGATTCGGGAGCTTTGTTTTTAGGATTTATTATTGCTGTTATTTCTTTATTAGGCTTTAAAGGAACAATTTTAACATCTGTTTTTGTGCCTTTACTAATATTAGCAGTTCCAATAATGGATACCCTTTTTGCTATTTTAAGAAGACTTATTCATCATAAGAAGATAACCGATGCTGATAAACTTCATTTACATCATCAGTTATTAGGAATGAAGTTTTCTCATCGAACAACAGTTTTAATTATTTATGGAATAAATATTTTATTTGCAATTGCCTCAATTTTTTATATTTTAAATGAACATATTAATATTTATTTAAGAATTGGTATTTATGTAGTATTATTTATTGTCGTTTTTTGGTTTATTAATAAAACTAATATTATAACTGAAAAACAAATTAGTTTTAAAAGAAGTAAAAATAAAAAGAAGCAGTAACTCTTTGGAGGAGATATGATTAATTTTATTATTTATGAAGATGAAGAATATTTTTCAGACTTATACAAAAAAGTAATACACCAATTTATGGGAAACAGTAATGACCAATATAAAATATATTGTTATTCTGAATACAGTCTTGATTTATTAAATTTGATTAAGGGATTAACTGGACAAAATATCTATATTTTTGATGTAGAAGTTAAAGGAAAATCCGGTCTTGATTTGGCTCGTGAAGTTAGAAATATTAAAAAGACAATGAATGACCAAATAATAATATCAACAGTTCATCAAGACTTAATAACTAATGCTTTTCATAAAAAGATTTTAATGATTGATTTTTTATCAAAATTTGATGAATTAGAAAGAAATTTACTTAAAACTTTTTATGTTATTTATGAAATATTTAATAGTAATTCCTTTTTATCATTTAAACAAGATAGTGAAATTGTAAGAATACCATATAACGATATTTTATTTATTGAAAAAAATAAAAGTGATGATTGCTTATATATAGAAACCATAGATAATGTTTATAAATATCGTGGTAATATTACTAAAATAGAACAAATATTAAAAAATGATAAAAGATTTTTTAAATCACATAGAAGTTGTATAGTTAATATTTTTAAAATAACTAAAATTAATCCTAATATACCCTTAATTTCCTTTGGAGAAAAAGAAACATATTGTTTATCAAGAGATAAAAGAAAAGAATTAGAAAGTCTATGCTTTTTAAATGGAAGTAAAAACTATGAAGTATAATTTAAACTTTATTGTTATATATTTTCTTCTTTCAATTCTATTTCTTTCTTTTCTCTCTTTTTTACTTGATAATAAAAATAAAAGATTAAATAAAGGTATAAAAACGTTAATTTTTAATTTAAATATATTTATTGTTTTTAGTATAGGTTTAGTATATGGATTATATACTAATAATTGGAATATGAATGGAACATTTATTATTAATATAATAGTTGTTCTTAGTTTTATAATTTTAGTTATGATTTTAAGATACGAATATTTAAAAAATAAAGAAATTAGTTATAAATATAATTTATTAGAAGATTATTTAAAAACATCAACAGAGTTATTAGAAAAATATAGTGTAACAATTCATAAGTATAAAAATAATTTAATTGCTATAAAAGGTTATATGAATGATAATCAAAATGATGCTAACTTATATATAGATAAATTATTAGAAAATTTTAAAACTAAGAAATATAAATGGCTTAAAGATGTTAATTATATTCAAATAGAAGTAATAAAATATTTAATTTATTATAAATTAGTAGCTGCTGAAGATTTAGGTTTAAAAATAAATATAACAGTTTCAAGTGATTTAAAAAAGTTAAAAACTTTAAACTTAGATATTGAAAATAATAATATCTTATTAGAAGTCTTAGGAGAATATTTTGATAATGCTATTATGGCTTCTAAAGAATCTTTAAAAAAGGAATTAAATATAAGTTTATATGTTGAAAATAATGATTTAATCTTTATGATTGCTAATACTTATAATAATAAGATAGAGATTACTAGATTAGAAGAAAAAGGTTATACAACTAAAGGTAAATATCATGGAAGAGGATTATATGAGGTTGCTAAAAGTTTAAAGAAGAATGAAATTATGAAATATAAGTATGAGATATTAGATGATTATTTTATAGCTACTTTAAAGATAAACTTTAATTATAAAACAAAATAATTAAAAAAATGTCGAATAAATAATAGAAAATTTAAATAGTTAAAAAAATACTTTTTTTGTTAAGATTTTTTAAAATAATAAATATATTGAACTAAAAATATCTTAATTTTAACATTTTTTTAACTTTTTATTTTTTTTATTTCATATTTTGTTATTATAGATGTGCACGTGCGAAAGAGATATATATCTAAAAAAAATATTTATAGTAAGGAGAATTTAGAACGTGGTTCGAGGCAAAGTTAAGTGGTTTAATAATGAAAAAGGTTACGGCTTTATTGAATATACGGATAAAGAAGATATTTTTGTACACTATTCTGCAATAAACCAAGAAGGGTATAAGACCTTACAAGAAGGTCAATATGTAGAGTTCAATCTTTTAGAGACGTCTAAAGGTTACCAAGCATTGAATGTATCGGTAGTAAATTCAGAAATTATCGTGTAAACGATAGTTTTTTTTTTAATAATATGATATTATAAAGATATAAAAGGAGATGAGGTTATGGAAGTTTTAGTTCGAAGTGATAAAACGACTGTCACGAAGGCTATGAAAGATTATGTAAAGGAGAAACTATCTAAATTAGAGAAGTATACAGTTTTAGATGATGTTAAAGCAACAGTATTTGTTAAAGTAAGAAGTTATTCTCAAAAAGTAGAAGTTACAATTCCACTTAAAACATTAATTTTAAGAGCCGAAGAAGAAAGTGAAGATTTTTATTCAGCAGTTGACCTTGTTATTAGTAAACTTGAAAGACAAATTAGAAAGAATAAAACAAAATTAAAGAAAAAAGAAAAAACGGGAATTAAAGAATTTAATATTGATGATATTATTGATTTATCAGAAGATGAAAAGATTGTTAAAAGAAAGAAAATTGAAATTAAGCCTATGAGTCTTGATGAGGCAATTTTACAAATGGAACTACTTGGACATAATTTTTATATGTATAAAGATAGTGATTTAGGTAGTGTTGCCTTAGTTTATAAACGACGTGATGGAGGTTATGGCGTTATAGAAGAAGAATAAGTAAGCAAAAATATTCACTTTTTGCTTCTTTTTTGATAGAATAAGAAATTGGAGGACATTATGAATATATTTAAAAGATTATTAGATCATGAGTATAAAGAATTAAAAAAGTTTAATGCTATTGCAGATAAAATTGTTGCTTTAGATTTAGATTATCAAAAATTAAGCGATGAGGATTTAAAAAATAAAACTTTAGAATTTAAAGAAAGATTAAAACAAGGAGAAACTTTAGATGATATTTTAGTTGAAGCTTATGCAACAGTTAGAGAAATGGCTTTTAGAAAACTAGGAGAAAAAGCTTTTTATGTGCAATTAGTTGGAGCAATTGCTATTCATTATGGAAATATTGCAGAGCTTAAAACTGGTGAAGGTAAAACTTTAGTAACAACTTTTCCAGCTTATTTAAATGCTTTAGCTGGTGATGGTGTTCATGTTGTAACAGTAAATGAATACTTAACAACTCGTAATGCCGAATGGATGGGACCAATTTATGAAGGTTTAGGGTTAACAGTTGGTATTAATAAAAGAGAATTATCTCCTAAAGAAAAAAGAGAACAATATGATTGTGATATAACTTATACAACTAATAATGAATTAGGTTTTGATTACTTAAGAGACAATATGGTAATTCGTAAAGAAAATAGAGTTTTAAGAGGACTCAACTATGCTATCATTGATGAGGTTGACTCTATTTTAATTGATGAAGCTAGAACTCCTTTAATTATTTCAGGTGGTGAACTTAAGAGTGCTAATCTTTATGTTGATGCTGATAAATTTGTTAAAGGTATAAAAGCAGAACATGATTTTATATATGATGAAAAAACTAAAGGTGTAACTTTAACTGATGAAGGAAATGCTAAAGCTGAAAAATTCTTTCATGTTGATAATTTATATGATTTAAATAATTCAGAACTTGTTCATTATATTAATCAAGCTTTGAAAGCTAATTATTCGATGAAAAGAGATGTTGATTATGTTGTTCAAGATGGAGAAGTTTTAATTGTTGACCAATTTACAGGTCGTATTATGAAAGGTCGTCAATGGAGTGATGGATTGCATCAAGCAGTTGAGGCTAAGGAAAATGTAAAAATCAATCAAGAAAATAAAACTGTTGCAACGATTACTTTCCAAAATTTATTTAGAATGTATAAAAAGTTATCTGGTATGACAGGTACAGCTAAGACGGAAGAAGAAGAATTTAGAAATATTTATAATATGTATGTTATTACAATTCCAACTAATAAACCAGTTGAACGTATTGATTATCCTGATTTAGTATTCCCAACTATGAATGGAAAATATAAAGCAATTGTTAATCATATAGCTGAAGTTCATGCAACAGGACAACCAATTCTAGTTGGTACAGTAGCAGTAGAAACAAGTGAGCTTATAAGTTCAATGTTAAATAAAAAAGGTATTAAACATGAAGTTTTAAATGCCAAAAATCATGCAAGAGAAGCTGAAATAATAGCAAGAGCTGGTGAAAAAGGTGCTGTAACTATTGCTACTAATATGGCTGGACGTGGAACAGATATTAAATTAACTGATGAGACTAAAAAATTAGGAGGTCTTTGTGTAATTGGAACGGAACGTCATGAATCTCGCCGTATTGATAATCAGTTAAGAGGACGTTCTGGTCGTCAAGGAGATCCTGGAGAAAGTCAATTTTATGTTTCTATGGAAGATGAACTTATGGTTCGATTTGGAACAGATAGAATTAAAAATTTGCTTCAAAGCATGGGATTTGATGAAAATCAAGCAATAAGAAGTAAAACATTTACTAAGTCTTTATCATCAGCTCAGGCTAAAGTTGAAGGTAATAACTTTGATACTAGAAAAGCCTTACTTCAATATGATGATGTTATGAATAATCAAAGAGAAGATATTTATGAAAGACGTAATGAAATATTAGATAATGAGTCAATTCATGATACAGTTTTAAAAACAATTAATTCTTATATTACATATATTGTTGATAATCATTTTACTAATAATACAATTACTTCAGAAGATTTAAAAGATGTTTTAGATATTACTAATCATGATTTAACTCGTAAGGATATCAAATTAGAAGAACTTGAAAATAAAGATGCTGATGCAATGATTGATTTTATCTATGATAGAGTAAAAGAAGAATATGAAGAAAAATTAGCTGCACTACCTCAAGAAATTGCTAATGAATTTGAAAAGGCAATTAGTTTAAATGTTATTGATAAATATTGGACTGAAAACATTAACAATTTGTCACATTTAAGAGAAGCTGTTAGAACTCGTAGTTATGGAGGAGATGATCCTTTAAGAGCATATTCAGTAGAAGGATTAGAATTATATGAAAAAATGCTTGACAATATTGATAAAGATACATCTATCTTCCTATTAAATGCTGAGATAAGACAAAATATCGAACGAAAGGAAGTAGTCAAGAAACAAATTACGAATGAAAGTGATACATCAACAACTAAAACGCCAATTAAGAAAAAAGAAAAAATTGGAAGAAATGACCCATGTCCATGTGGTTCGGGCAAAAAGTATAAGAACTGTTGCGGAAAATGATTGTAAAATAAGGGTTTACAAGCAATTTTTGGAAAAATAAAATATTTGCAAATTTGTAATTTGTTTGCAAAGAAAATTAAAAAAACTAAAAAATCATTTGAAATTAAAGGAAATGTTAACGAATAAAGTATGTTAACATTTTTTAATTTTTATGAAAAAAGCAAAAAGCATGTTCCTTTTAACATACATATATGATATAATGTATGTAGAAAGGAACAAAAAATGAATAAAGAAGATATTATATTAAATTTAGCTAAAAAAAATAATGGAATTATTACCACAAAAGAAGTAGTGAGTAAAAATATAAATAAGATTTTTTTGACAAGATTAGTTAATAATAAAAAATTAGAAAGAGTAAAAAAAGGTTTATATGTTTTACCTTCTACTTGGGGTGATGAATATTTCAATTTAATTTATGGAAATAATGCAGTTTTTTCTTATGAAACAGCTTTATATTTTTTAGAACTTTGCCAGTCAGTTCCAAGTGAATATCATATTACAGTAAATAGGGGATATAATGGAAGTTTAAGGAAAATTAAAAAAGTGAAACTACATTTTGTGAAAAAAGAATTATTTGATTTAGGCTTAATTGAGATGAAAAGTCCTCAAGGACAATTTATAAAATGTTATAATGCAGAAAGATGTATATGTGATTTATTAAAAAATAAAGATAATCAAGATATAGAAATAATTAAATATGCTATCACAGAATATTTGAAAAATAAAAATAAGAGAAATCTTCCATTACTTCTTGAATATGCAAAAGTATTTAATGTTCTATATGATATCAATAAATATTTGGAGGTGCTAATGTAATGATTGATGCTGAAGATTTAAAAATTAAAGTAAAGACTAAAGCCCATGAAAATAACTTAGAACCTCAAGATATTATGCAAATGTATTTTTTTGAAAGACTTTTATATAGAATATCAATAAGTGCATATAAATACAATTTTATATTAAAAGGTGGATTATTACTATCTGCAATATTTGGTGATGATCGTAGAACTACACAAGATATGGATACTATGATAAAAGGAATTCCACTCGATTCAAGAGAAATAGAGAAAGTTATAAATGAGATAATTAATATAGATTTTGAAGATGGCTTTTCATAATTCGGAATGGTTCTTCAATTTTCCATCTTCTTTTGTTTATCTTGATTATTTCAGATACATCATCTTCTAAGTTAGTACATACAGCATATAAGCCATCATATAAAGCTTCTTCATTAATTTTTCCTTGGTTTAGGTAGTCGTAATAAGTAATAAAAGGATGTTAACATAATTGCTAACATCCTTTTGTTAAAAAATATAATGTTATAAAGTAAGAATAAGCAAATTATTTGCGTTAATTTTTGATACGTTATATAATAATTAATGGAGAGTTGTATAATGGAGAAGAAGTATGATATTATAGCCATTGGTATGGGCCCTGGAGCAATCTTTATGGCCTACGAAATGATTAAGCTTAACAAGAATAAAAAGGTTTTATTGATTGAACAAGGAAAAAGAGTTGAAGAAAGAACTTGTCCTATTGAAAAAACTGGTGTATGTGTTAAATGCAAACCATTTTGTAACATAACAAGTGGATTCTCTGGAGCAGGGGCATTTTCTGATGGTAAATTATCATTATATAATAAAGAAGATGAAGATTTTTATATTGGTGGTAATCTTCATAAATATATTGGGGTAGAAGAAACAAAAAAATTAATTGATTATACCGATAGTGTCTATTTAAAATTTGGGGCCGATACTAAATTAGAAGGTACTTTATATAAAGAAGAGGTAAAAAGAATTAAAGAAAAAGCACGAAAAGAAGGATTAACATTAATTGATATTCCAATTAGACATCTTGGGACTGAAAAAGCTCATGAATTATATAAAAAATTAGAAGATTATTTAGAAGAAAATGAAGTAGAATTAAAATTTAATACTATCGTTGAAGATTTGATTATCGAAGATAATAAATGCATAGGCGTTAAAGTAAGAAAAGCTAGTGATAAAAATGCTCCTTTAGAATCTATTTATGGTGATAATATCGTGGTGGCAGTAGGAAGAAAAGGGGCAAATTGGCTGGTTAATATGTGTGAAAAACATGATATAGAAACAGAAGCTGGGGTTGTGGATATTGGTGTAAGATATGAACTTTCTGATGAAGTTATGAAAGATATCAATAAATACATGTATGAAGGAAAATTTATTGGGCGGCCAGGACCATTTAAAGATAAAGTTCGAACTTTCTGCCAAAATCCGAGTGGTTTTGTATCATCAGAAGTATATGATAATAATTTGAGTTTAGTAAATGGCCATTCTTATAAAGATAAAAAAAGTACTAATACTAATTTAGCTATTTTAGTTTCGCATCATTTTAATTATCCTTTTTCTAAACCTATTGAATATGGAAGAAATATTGCGAAGAATTTAAATGAGCTTGGGAATGGAAATATTGTTGTCCAAAGACTTGGCGATATCTATCGTGGCAAGAGGACATGGGAATGGGAATTAGAAACTAATCCCGTTAAACCAACTTTAAAATCAGCGGTTGCTGGTGACATTACTTTTGCTCTAGGATATCGAACAATGACCGATATTCTACAATTTATAAGAGAAATGGATAAAGTAGTAGAAGGATTTGCTAATCCAGAGAATTTATTGTATGCTCCGGAAATAAAGTTTTATAGTAACCAAGTAGTTATTGACCAAAATTTTGAAACTAGTATTAAAGGTTTATATTCCATAGGTGATGGGGGAGGAATGACTAGAGGATTAATGATGGCTTCAGCCTCAGGAGTTAAAATGGCTCGAATATTAGATGAAAAAGATAAATAATTTAGTTATACTTCTTGTAATAAGTTTTTAAAAATGATATATTTAATTTAGGAGGTTAAAGTGAAGAAAAATTTAATAGGATTATTAGCAATACTTTTAATACTAGCAGTACTTTTAATACCAATGCTGGCATTTGCTAAAGACGAAAAAGTAAAAGTATATATTTTTGAAGCCGGAGGATGCCCTTAC
>CANRJE010000033.1 GCA_947630865.1 uncultured Bacilli bacterium
CTGCTGTACAGATTGTACCTTTAATTTTATATTATATTTATGATGTAACTATTTCTTCTAACGATTCAAATGATGATAATAATTCTTTGGGTATTATTGGACTTATAGCTTATATCTTATATATTATATCAGAATATATCATATTATGGTTTTCAAGAACAAGAGAATACTATGCCGATGAATTTTCTCTTAAAGCAACTAAAAATCCTAATTCTTTAGCTAATGCTTTAGTAAAAATAGGTTTTGGTCTTACAACTGCTAAAAATAATTTGGAAGAGACTAATGAAGACTCAACTGAAAAAGAAAATAAAAAAGCTAAAAAGAAAAAACATAGTTTAAATTCTATTTCAGCACTTGGTATATTTGATTCTAAAGCTTCAAAGTCATTGATTATTACTAGTTATGATAATGGTGAAATAAAAAAAGAACGAATTAAAAAAGCTGCTAGATGGGAATTATGGAATCCTTGGGCAAAATGGTATGAATTTAATTCAACACATCCTTTAATATCAAAAAGAATAAAAGCTATTAGCAAATATTCTAAAGAATTTAATCAAGAGGAATATATAAGCTTTGATGAAACGAAAAGTGAATCTTATGTTGATGACTTTATGATAGAAGCTATTTTAAAATTCTTACCATATATTATACTAATAGTAGCTCTAATTTTAGGAATTTCTTTATCTTCTCATGAAATAAATTATCAATTATTTATAGGAATTTCTTTAACGTTATTTGCTTGTTCTACTATACTGCCATTTACAAGAAGCCATAAAAATAAAGATTATAAAAAAGCAAGTATTGAGGAACTGTTGGGTGAAATTAAAGTATCGGGAGTTACTTCAATCCCTTGTATTGTAAAAGGGACTATTATTGGTAGAGGCAATCCAGGTTATATATTTTCAGAAGATTTTATTCTTCAAGATGAAACAGGTATTATTTTCTTAGATTATAGTCAACCACTTGCAATTATTAATACATTATTTGCTTTATTAAAATCTAAAGAATATCATAATAAAGAAGTTGAAATAAAAGGTTGGTATAAAAGAGCACCAATTCCATATATTGAAATATATGAAATAACACTTGATGGAAAAACTAAGAGATGTGCAACTTATGGATTTACTAAATTTCTAATTTTGGCTCTTATTGTAATTGGTATTTTTATAGCAATTACAGCAATTTAATTTAGAAAACAACAAAAGACCTAGCGATAGGTCTTTTAATTAGCTTTTTTTTGATGAAAACGATTTTTTAATTTTTCAAGAATTTTATTTTTTTCATCGTCACTTGATGTTTGCCAAATAATTTCAAAAAATACTCCCATACCTGGCAAAGTTACTTCATCTTGTTCTTCAATACTTTCTTCAATAGCTCTTTTAATTGTATCTACATCATCATCTTTAAAATTGTTGATGATATAATCACGTATTTTAATGTCGTCCATATTTTTTATCCTTTCAGATATAGTATGTAACTGTTTACACATTTTATGTAAAATTTTTGTTAATATGTTTAAAAATATTTACAAAGAGTGGGTAAGTTACTATAATTATAATTGAAGTAAGGCAAAAAGTGGGGAAAAGTGGTGAATTTTATGTTAATGGGAGAATATCATAACAATTTAGATAGTAAAGCAAGAATTGTTGTTCCTAGCAAATTCCGTGAGGAATTAGGAGATAAAGTTATTCTTACTAGAGGACTTGATGGTTCTTTGTTTATCTATTCAACTTCCATGTGGGAATCATTAACTGAAAAATTAAGAACTTTGTCTTTCACTGAAAAAGAATCAAGAAACTTTACAAGATTTTTGCTTTCGGGTGCCGTTACTTTGGAATTTGATAAACAAGGTCGAATAATTGTTCCTAGTTATTTAAAAGACTATGCTGCTTTAGAAAAGGAAGTCGTACTTGTAGGTGTTTTAAATCGTGTTGAAATGTGGTCTTTGGATAATTGGAATAAGTTTATGACTGATAATTTTAATGATTTATCAAACATTTCTTCAAATTTATTTAATTCGAATTAGGAGGATATATGCATTATAGTGTTATGTTAAATGAAGTTATAGAGTCTCTTAATTTGAAGGATACGGGAATCTACGTTGATGCGACTCTAGGGTATGCTGGTCATGCCGGTGAAATTTTAAAGCGAGTAAAAAGGGGTTTTCTATTCGCCTTTGATCAAGATATAAATGCTATTAATTACAGTCAGGGAAAGTTGGCAAGTATAGGTTCTAATTTTAAAATTATAAAAAGTAACTTTTGTAATATGAAAGAAGAGCTTTTAAAACTTGAAACGGAAACGGTTGATGGAATTTTATTTGATTTAGGAGTTAGTTCACCACAGTTAGATGAAGCCGAACGAGGATTTTCGTATCACAAAAATGCGAAACTTGATATGCGTATGGATTTAGATAATCCTTTAACAGCTTTTAAAGTTGTAAATGAATATGATGAAAAAAAACTTGCTAAGATAATATTTGAATATGGTGAAGAACCTTATGCTAGAAGTATAGCTAAAAATATTGTTAAAGAAAGAAAAAATAAACCTATTAATACAACTTTTGAACTTGTTGAAATTATAAAAAAAAGTATGCCAATTAAGAAAACACTTGATAAAAATCCAGCTAGACGCACATTTCAAGCTATTAGAATTGAAGTAAATCATGAACTTGATATTTTAGAGACAAGTTTAAAAAATGCACTTAGTCTTTTAAATATAAATGGAAGAATTGCAGTTATTACTTTTCATTCTTTAGAAGATAGAATTGTAAAAAATCTTTTTAAAGAGGTAACTAGTGTTGATGCTTTAGTAAAAGGATTGCCAGAAATACCTTTAGAATATTTACCAAAGTATAAATTAGTTAATGAAAAAGTAATTACCCCAAGTAATAAAGAATTAGAAGAAAATAATAGAAGTAGGTCAAGTAAACTTCGAGTTATTGAAAGGATAAGATAGGGTATGAAAAGAAGAAAAAGTAGAATGTCACGTTTTGAAAGAGGCTTTTATATAGTAACAGCTCTTATTGTATTAATGTCACCTTTGATGATTGTATTTGAAAAATCAACTTTATCAGAAGTTAACTACGAAGTTGAAAAGATGAAACGTGAAATTGCTACTCAAGAAAAAGCTAATGAGAGTTTAGAGATGAAAATCAATGAACTTGCTAGTCTTGAAAATATACAAAAAGTAATAGAAGATGAAGGATTAGTATATAATAATGATAATATAAAAAACATTGATTGATTCTTATTAAGGAGACCAACTATGAAAAGTCAATAGGAAATTTGAAAAAATTTGAAAAAAATAAAAATTTTTTCAAATAGAAAATTAGAACACAGCAACGCACCGTAGAGTGAGGTTACGGTTTGGTCTTAATTGTCAATGAAGACATAAAAATAAGCAAAAAGATCTTTGAAAAAATTAATCTAAATTAAAAGTGGTATTATGTTTAAGCATGTAAAAGATATTCCTAACTAGTTTACCAGCACAATGTCCTAAAGCTGAATAATGTGATTTACCTTGAGCTCTTTTTATGCTATAATAATCATTGAAAGTTTTAGTATTTAGTCTTACGTTGTTAGCAGCTAAAATAAGAGCGTAACGAAGGAGAGGAGAACCTCTTTTACTCATTCTAGTGGAAGAGGCATTGAAAGTGCCAGATTGTTTAACAGAGGGATCTAAACCAGCAAATGCTAAAACTTGATTAGGATTATTAAAACGATTAATATCACCAATTTCAGAAAGAATAATGGCAGCAGTAGAATCCTTTATTCCAGGAATAGAAATAATGATATTGTCGTTTTTTTGAATAAAAGAACTGACTTGCTTATCAATATCTTTAATTTGAGATTCAAAAAGTTCAATTTGATTAATAACCATTTTAATTTGGATGCATAAAGCAGGATTGTTGATACCGACAGAATTAGAAGCTAACTCTTTAAGTTCAATAGCCCGAATTTTATTATATTTGCCTCTAGAACTTTTAATAAGTAAATTAGTTAGTTTAGTTAAATTTGCTTTAGAAATGTCAGAAGGAGATTGATAAATTTTTAAAAGTTCGTGAGCTGTTTTGATATCTAAATTATTTTTAAAAAAATAGTTTAGTTCAGGGAAAATTTGATCAACATAAGAATTTAATTGAATTTTAGCTTTAGCAGCACTGTCTTTTAAATCTTTTCTAAAACGGCATAAAGACTTAATTTGTAAAAGTTCAACATCAATGTCTGATAGCAAATTAAAATAACCTAAAGAGAGAGCATCACAAATAAGCATAGCATCAACTTTATCATTTTTGACTTTTCTAATTTTTGATTTTCTTAAAGTAGCAGTTTGAATAGGATTGATAACACCTATTTTAAAACCTAAATTATGAAAATAGGTAATTAGATTGTCGCCATAATGAGCAGTAGATTCTAAACCAATAAGAACATTCTCTTTATTGAAATTTTTAATTTTACTAAAGAGAAGGTCAAAACCGACTTTATCATTGGTAACTAAGAATGGTGTAGAAATAACTTCACCAGTAGAGTAATCAACAATAGCTGCATAGTGATTTATTTTGGCAATATCAACGCCAACATAAATCATAAAGATCACCTCACATAAAATATTTTTGATAACTAAGTGGTTCCACAGATTTTATCTATCACAGCCTTGCTTGTTATAAGAAGTCTAAGCCTCAACCAACCATAAGCAATTAAAGATAAAACTGTGGTTGTAAACTCCAATAAAGTAGTCAAGCTACAAGGACAATTATAAACAATCCACAGTTATCTTAAGTATATTATATAAAATTTAGAGAGAAATATAAAGAAAGAAAATGATAATATACTAGTCAGTATGTAAATACAAAATCTCTCTTGTAACTGACTATATATATCATACAAGGAATTATGAAAAAAGAGAATAGAGTTAAAATTAGTAATCTACTTTTAATAATAGCTCTTTTTTTCTTTGGAATTATAATATCTCGGGTTTCTTTTTTAGCTTTAACAAAAGAAGTTGATAATATTGATATTCAGAAATTGGCTTCTAAAAGAACTACTAAAACAACAATTTTAAAGGCTAATCGAGGAACTATTTTTGATAATTCAGGTAATATTTTAGCACAAGATGTTTCAAGTTATACTTTAATTGCCTATCTTGATCCATCAAGAACAACAGATAAAGATAATCCTCAGCATGTAGTAGATAAAGAAGGAACAGCCTTGGTTCTATCAAAACTTTTAAATATGAAATATGAAACAGTACTTAGCTATTTACAAAAAGAGGGAGTTTATCAAACAGAGTTTGGTACTAATGGACGTGGTTTAACGGAGTTAGAAAAAGATACTATTTTAGCAACTAAATTACCTGGTATTGACTTTATTGAAACAACAAAGCGTTATTATCCCTATGGAGAGTTTTTATCATATTTAATTGGATATGCAAAAATTAATGAAGACGGAACAATGAAAGGGGAACTAGGAATTGAAAAATCTTTTAATAAAGAATTAACGGGAATTGATGGACAAACAATTTATCAAAAAGATTTAAGAGGTTATAAAATATCAGGAACTAGAGAAATAACAACTGAAAAACAAGATGGAACGGATATTTATTTAACAATTGATAACAATGTTCAGTTTTTTATTGAAGATGCTATTCATAATTCAATTCAAAATTTTGATTACGATGAAATTGATATAGTAGTTGCTAATGCTAAAACAGGAGCTATATTAGGTTATGGAACAGCTCCAAGTTTTGATCCTAATATTAGAAATATAGAAAATTATATGGATCCTAATTCAAGTACAGCTTTTGAACCTGGTAGTACGATGAAGATTTATACTTATATGGCAGCTTTAGAAGCAGGTGTTTATAAGGGAAGTGACACTTATTTATCAGGTAAATTTACAACGAAAGATAATACTGTAATAAGAGATTGGAATCGTAGAGGTTGGGGTTGGATTACTTTTGACCAAGGATTTATCTATTCTAGTAATACAGCGGTTGTAAACATTATGAATAAATATTTAGAGCCAAATTATTTAAAAACATATTTAAAAAAACTAGGTTTTGGAAGTAAAGTAAATGTTGGATTAAAAGATGAAGCTAGTGGTAAAGTTAATTTCCGTTATGAAACAGAAGTTTTCAATGCTGCTTTTGGACAGGGAATTACAACAACACCACTTCAACATATTAAAGCTTTAACAACAATTGCTAATGATGGGGAACTTTTGAATCCTTATATTATTGAAAAAACTGTTGATAGTAATGGTAAAGTAACCGAGAATAAAAGAAATAGTTTAGGACGTGTTGCCTCATCTAAAACCGTTGAATATATGAAAAATTTAATGTGGCATACAATCAATGATTCAGATGGTGCAGGACATGGATATTATCTTGAAGGATATGATTTGATTGGAAAAACAGGAACAGCTCAAATTGCTAAGGAAAATGGTCAAGGATATTATGGAGGAGATAAAAACGTTATCAGAAGTATTTCTATAATGTTTCCAAAAGATAATCCTGAAATAATTATCTATGGTGCAGTTAAACGTTCTGAAACAGCAACAGCATTGACTCAACCTATAAAAGCAATCATTCAAAATATTTCTAAGTATTATAATATATATGGTGAATTAGAAAAAGAATCAAAAGAATTAAAACAAATAACCAATTATACTAATAAAACAGTTCTTGAAGCGAAAGAAGATTTGAAAAAATTTAGTATAGAGCCTGTTATAATTGGAAATGGAGAGATAATTACATCACAGTATCCTCTTAATACCAATGTTACGAAAGGTGAAAGAGTCTTTTTAGTAACCAATTCTAAAGAATATACAATGCCAAATGTAAAAGGTTATTCAAAAATAGATTTAGAAATTTTATTTAAATATTTAAATCTTTCTTATAATTTAAAGGGAAATGGTTATGCTGTTAGTCAAAGTATTCCAGCTGGTACTAAATTAACTAACGATATGAGTGTTGAAGTAGAACTTCAAAGTAAATTAGTTGAGAAAAAAGAAACAGAAAAAAAAGAGTCTTCAGAAGACGAAAGTGAAGATTCTAAGGAAGATACAGATACATAAAAAAGATTGAACCAAAATTCAATCTTTATTTTATTTCCACGAACCAATTTTTAGAAATATCAACATTATTACTTTCAGGATTAGGATTAGGTTTATCAACTTTAACCATTGTAGGTATTTTAAAAGCTTGACCAAAAACATAACAATAACCTGGTTGAATAATTTGTAAACGTTTACCAATTTCATCAGTCATAAAAGGAATTAACTTTTTAATATATTCTAAATCTTTTGGATGTGTCATTTTAAAAACTAAAAAGTTATTAGCTTGTGATAAAGATGTTTCAGATAATTCACTAGGTCTTTGAGAAATCAATCCTAAGAGTATACCATACTTTCTTCCTTCTTTACTAATACGTTCAAAGATATTATAACCTAGTAATTCAGTATCTCCATCATTTTGAACATAACGATGAGCTTCTTCTAAAATAATATTCATTGGAAAATTACCTCTAGGTTTATAATTTTTTAATACATCAAATAACATTTTACAAATAATTTTAACAATAGTTTTAGCAAATCGATCATCTACATAATTAATATTAAAATTTATAACTTGAGCTTTACGATTATTTTTAATCAAAAGACTATTAACAAAACTTTCTTTAGTAATATAATTAGGATAATTAAAGTAGTTATTATATTCACTCTTAGCAAGAGTATGAATTCGAACCTTTAATAAATTGTTATTATCATAAACGCGTTCACTTTTAAATAAACCTTCACTTATAAGAGCAAAATCAATAGCATTTTCAATATCTTTTAAGGTATATGTAACTTTAGTGTTAGTATTAGCATCTTCTTTAGTATCTAATAAGAATTTACTAAAAAAGTCGGTTAATAACTCCATTTCTCTTAATTTGCCATCAGCATCAATTATTAAACAATGTTTTAAAGCTCGATTATAACCAGGTTGAGGTAAAATAGTATCAAGACTTAAATCAGAAGTTTTATAGAAAGCTAAAATAGAAAATATTTGGTCTCTTATTTGAACTGCTGGTCGTCCACTTAAAAGAATATCCATAATGGCTCTTGCTATAATATCATTTTTTATTTTTAATATACTTTCATTTTCCTGTTTAAAAATCTTAACAAGTTCCAAAGCTTTTTCAATTATTTTTAATTGTTCAGGAGTTGTAGCATTTAATAAAATAGCTAAATCATCAACATCTAAAAGGTGAGGGGGTATTCTTAAAATATCACTTTCTTTTTCTAGATTAGTTGTGTAACTTTTATAAGTAATATAGGGATTAATTTCGGTTAATTTACTAAAAGCATTATGATATTCTCCGTAAGTATCAAATATAAAAATGTTAGCTTTATAGGGAATAATTTTAGCATTTTGAAATAGTTTTTGAATAATTGTAGCAATAGACCATGATTTACCAGAACCTGTTCCACCTAAAATTGCAAAATGTGAACTGAAAAAGTTATTAATATCAAAATTTATTTTAATATCATTATAAATTGGACTATATCCAAGTTGTAAAGTTTTAGTAATTTGAGTTTCTTGACTTAATATATAAGAAGCCTTAGTTTTATCTAATAAAAATACTAATGATTTTAAACTTGGTTTCGTAGTTACTCCATAGATAAATTTGTCATTGATGATTTCTCCAACTAAATTAACATATACTAAATCTTCTTTAATATTAGTTATTTCTCCAATAATTATTTTTTTATCTTGAAAAGCAACATAAGTATTTATTAAATTAGTAGTATTTAAAACATTATTATCTAATTTAAACACTACAATATTTTCTGTTATCTCAATTATTTTCCCTATCATATTCTTCTCCTAGTATAAGTTTATCATAATATTTGAAAAATTGCATTAATAACTTGAAAAAATTCTATTTTTATAATATTAAAATTACTAATAATATACATAAAAAAATCACTAAATAAGATTAATGATTCTTTCAGTATTTTTAAAATTAAGTTTAGCAATTTCATTTAGTTTTTCTCTTCCATATTTATCAACAATTTCTCTTCCAATTTTGTCAACTTCACTTCCAGCTCCTTTTGGAAGAGGAATATTTAGACTATCAGAGATTTTATCAAATTCTTTTAAAAAGATATAACGACTTATAATACTACTAGCAGCAACAGCCATATTTTTATCTTCAGCTTTAGTAATAAATGTAATTCCTCTTTGAATTATCTTTGCATCTTTTAAATATTCATAATAACGATTCTCTCTTGCAAATTCATCAACTATAATATAATCAACATTTGGCTTTTCTTTCATAATATCATATAAAACTTTATTATGCATGATAGCTTTAACTTTATTCATATTGTATTCTTTATGATTTTTATTGTAATCAGAATTATTTAAAATTAAACTCGTATACTTAATTCTTTTAGCAATTAAAGGTGCTATTTCTTTTATTTTTTCATCGGTTATTTTTTTACTATCTGTAACTCCTAATTCTTTTAAGAAGGGGACATCTTCTTTTTTTACATAAGAAGCAGTTACAACGATTGGACCAAAATAATCTCCTGTTCCAACTTCATCACTACCAACAGAATTACAGTCCATATAATTATTATTATTTTCAACTATATTCATTTTTTTTGTTTCTTTAGTTTTAGTCTCAGAATTGGTAACAATAGCTTTTCCTGAATTAATTTTTTCTGTTTCAATCCAAAATTCACTTGCTATATCAGCATCTTTTCCTTGAAATACTGCTTTCATTGAAGTATAAAGAGTTACAACGGTATCTCCATCATCTGCTTGAAAAATAGCATATTGAGGTGTTTTTTCTCTTTTCATATCCTCATAAAATTTAACCATCTTATTTTTAGTTTTTTCACATACTTTTAATGTAATTGTCATAAAATCACGTCTAATTAATCTTCTTGATTAATCCCTTTCTATTTATTTTTATTTAAAAATCATCTTTAATTGCTTTTTTTGTTTTATGAATGGCCTCTTGCCAAAATAATTATATAAAATAAGTCATTATAAATCAAGATATTAAAAATATTGTTGAATTAAAAAAAATATGTTATACTTAATGAGGTGGTAGAGATGAAAAAAATAAGATTTTTAGTATTAATTTTTTTAGGAGTACTATTATTAAGTGGTTGTAAAAAAGATGGAGATGCTATTTTATTTAAAAAAGAATATGAAGGATTGAATAGTAATTCTAATTATAGAAGTGTTTCAATACCTGATGAGAATCCAATGGTTTATATAACTGATAAGGACTTAGCTAAGAAGATTGAAGCCAAAGAAGATATGGTTGTATATTTTGGTTTTAATCGTTGTCCTTGGTGCCGTAGCATTATTGGTAATTTATTAAAAGCTAGTTCCGATTTAAAAATTGATAAAATTTATTATTTAGATATTTTAAATATAAGAGATACTAAAACTATTAATGATGATGGTGATGTAGAAATTGAAACTAAAGGGTCAGATGGCTATAATGAGGTTGTTAAATTACTTGGTGATAATCTAGCTGATTATGTTGTATCTTCAAAAATTGTTGGTAAAAGAATTTATGCTCCTAATATTTTAGTTATAAAAAATGGTGAAATAAAACCTGTTATAACTGGTATAAGTGATTTACAAAATGATTCTAAAATGGAATTAACTGATGAAATTAATGAAGATTCTTACAATAAGATTTATAAATTATTAAGTCAATATGCAGAAGCTCCTTCTTGTGATGGCAAGGAAGGTTGCTAAAAAGATAAAAATAGAAAAGAAGTTATAATAAAAGTAGACAACCGTCTACTTTTATTTATATATTATTAAATTTTTTTATTTTTTCTTTTTAGAGTTCTTTTTAGTACTCTTTTTTGAAGTTTTAATTATAATTTCTTCTTCATCTTCGTTTACTTTTTCGTTATCGTTTTCAACTGATATTTCTTCTTTTTCGTTTGGTAAAATTAAGTTTAAGATAATTCCAACAATAGCAGCAAGACTCATACCAGAAATTGTAATTGATAAATCACCACTTACAATAGCAACAGCAGCTCCACCTAAACCTAAGACTAACATGGAAGATGCTACTACAACATTTTTAGCTTTTTCAAAATTGACTTGATTTTTAATTAAAACTTTTAAACCATTTACAGCAATAAAACCATAAAGTAGTAGGGAAACTCCTCCTAAAACAGCATTAGGAATTGTTGAAACTAAAGCTGTAAATTTACCAAGAAAACCAATACAAATAGCAAATATAGCAGCAAGACCAATTACCCAAACAGAAGCAACTTTAGTTAAACCAACAACTGATGTATTTTCACCATAAGTTGTATTAGCAGGACCTCCTATCAAGCCAGCTGAAAAAGTTGCAATACCATCACCTAATAAAGTTTTATCAAGTCCAGGATCTTTTAGTAAATCTTTTCCAATTATATTACTTAAAGAAGTATGATCTCCAATATGTTCACACATTGTAACTAAAGCAATAGGAGCAATAGTTAATAAAGCACCAAAACTTGGAATATAATCAACAAATGGAAAAACGAAATCAGGCATACTTATAAATGCAGCATCAAGAACAGACTTAAAATCAATCATACCAAGAATAACAGCCATGATATAACCTGAAATAATTCCAATTAAGAAAGGAATAACTTTCAAGAAACCTTTAGCTCTAGTCATGACAATGGCTGTAACTAAAAAGGAAACTAAAGCAACAGCAATTACTTTAAAATCGAGAGGTGTTCCACTTGCTAAACCAATTTGACTGATAGCTGATGGAGCAAGACCTAAACCAATAATCATAATCATTGGTCCAATTACAACAGGTGGTAATAATTTATGAAGCCAATTAGTTCCAACAAATTTAATAATGATAGCTACAATAACGTAGATAAGACCTACAACCATAATACCAGTCATAGCTCCACTGATACCACCTTTTAAATAAGCAGC
>CANRJE010000034.1 GCA_947630865.1 uncultured Bacilli bacterium
GCTCTTGCAGCATCACTTCCACTTGCCATAGCAACAGAACAATCAGCTTCTTTTAAGGCTAGGACATCATTAACACCATCACCAGTCATTGCTGTTGTATAACCAAGTTTCTTTAAAGCCAAAAGTATCTTTTTTTTACCAGTTGGAGTTACTCTTCCAAAAATATCATTTTCTTCAACTAATTTTAATATATCTTCATCTTCAATATGACTAGCATCCATTGCTTTTAAGTCATCATCAATACCAGCTTTTTTAGCTATATTTAAAACCGTTATAGGATTATCTCCAGAAATAATCTTAATTTTAACACCTTGTTTTTTAAAGAATTCTAAAGTATCTTTTGCTTCTTTACGAATTTCATCTTCTATTAGAATAAATCCAATTATCTCTAAATCTTTAGGTTCTTTAGTTAATTCTTCATCATTTTTACAAACAACTAAAATACGATAATCTTCTTGATAATCTTTAATTAAAGAATAATCACGTGTCTTCTCATCTTTTAAAACATATTCATAAGCTCCAATATAGTATGAAGCATCATTATCAAATGCTACTGCTGAAAATTTTCTTTCTGATGAAAATGGTATTTTATCTTTAATTTTAACATTAATTGCTTCACTATACTTTTCTTTTAAAGCTTTAAAAGTTGGACTCTCATCATATAAAGAATTAGTTAATTTTAAAATTATCTTAGAAAATTCACTTTTTGTATATTTTGAAGTTGGAATTATATCATGTACTCTCATATTACCTGTTGTTATAGTTCCTGTTTTATCTAAACATATAACATTTACTCTTGACAAGGTTTCAATACAATATAATTGTTGAACTAAAACTTTAGATCTTGAAAGTCTTACAACACTTACAGCCATAACTGAACTAGTAAGTAAAACTAAACCTTCGGGTATCATTCCAATTAAGGCTGCAACAGTATTGATAATTGAATCACTTATACTACTACCTATTATCATATATTGATTACAAAATAAAGCTGTTCCAAGAGGAATAATGATAATTGATAAAACTTTAACAATTTTTTCAAAAGAATTTAAAATGACTGAATTAATTTCCTTAATATATTTTGCTTCTGCAGAAATAGTATTAATATAATTACTACTTCCAACATGAAGAACTTGAGCAATACAATCTCCTGAAACAATAAAACTTCCTGATAAAATAGTATCTCCAGCTTTTTTAACAATTGTATTTGATTCACCAGTTATAAATGATTCATTAACCTCAACTACCCCACTTCTAATAATTGAATCAACAACAATTTGATTTCCTGTTTTTAAAAGAATTATATCATCTAAAACAATTTGTTCATTTTCTATTTCTTTTTCTTTACCATCTCTTATAACATTAGTTTTACTACTTGAAACAAGAGATAATCTATCAATAGTTTTCTTTGAAATAATTTCTTGAATAGTACTAATTACAGTATTGCAAAAGATTACTCCCATGAATAAACAGTTTTTTAAAGAGTAAAGTATTTGACCAGAAAAAATTCCTGCTAAAATAACAGCAGCTCCTAAAAAGATATTTAAAAAGTTGAAATATGTAAATACATTGCTAGTAATAATTTCTTTAATTGTTTTTGTTTTAGGCTGATTATTATAATTAACAAGTCCTTTATTAAATCTATCAGCTACTTCATTATTTGTTAAACCAATTTTAATATCAGTTCTAGTATCTAATTCATTTTTCATAACTTCTCCTTCACTAGTCATTTAAAATATCTTCAATGGCAACTTTTTTATTATGTTTTATTTCTTCCCATATTGTATGTTTTGAAAATAAAGCCATAATAGCTGATAAAATACCACTTACCATGAATAATGGAAATAAAAGAATTCCTAAGAGAGCATTCCATATTCTTTTCTTATAATATGCTATTAAGAAAATAGAAAGACATATAGTTAAAAAGTAAGAAAGAATTCCAAAAATTATAATTACTTTAATATTTTCAATATTGAAGATAATATTAGCAAGTTCAGCAATAAGTATTAATACTTGAAAATATGGTGCAATTGATATATAAATATTATCTAAAGCATGAATACTTTTATATTTCCAAGCTGCTTTTATTAAATCTTTACCATATTTCTTTTGAATTTGAATAGAACCTTTAGACCATCTTTTTCTTTGAGTAATTGAAGGAATAAATTCATCTACTTGTTCATCATAAAATATGGCTTTAGATGCATATCCTATTTTTATATTATTAATAGCTGCAACAGCATTAAATTCTAAGTCCTCAGTTAAAGTTGAAGCTCGAAAGTTAAGATTATCAATTATATCTTTTGATATATAATAACCTGTTCCATTTAAATTAGCACTGCTACCTAATTTTTCTCGAGGCTTATACAAAAAAACATTTTGAAGGTAATAAGTTAAAGCATAACTACCACCTAACCAATTTCCATATAGATTTTTAGTATCTCTACAACCTTCAGCAACTTTATATCCATTTTCTATCTTATTATTCATTTCTTTTAAAAAATTAGGATGAACTATATTATCAGCATCAAATATTACATAAGTATCAAAAGAATTATCATCTTTAAATTTATCAAAAGCATAGTTTAAAACTTCACCTTTAGTTTGAACAGGAATATCTATTTTTAATATCTTAGCTCCTGCCTTTTTACTAACACTCTCTGTTTTATCAGTACAATTATTAGGTGCAACATATATTTGATACATATCATTAGGATAATTTTGCTTTTTTAAACTTTCTATTAAATAAGTTATAATATTTTCTTCATTTCTTGCAGGAATTAATATTAAAAACTTATGAATAGGTTTAAAGTTCTTTTCTTTTTTACTTTTCTTAAATACGGAAATAATTGTAAAAAAAGCAAAATGAAATCCATACATAAATAATATAAATTGTAAAATATAAAATATTATTTTCAAAACTAACATATTATCTAAGCCTTTCTACGAAATTTATTTATAAAAACATCTATAAAAGATTTATTAATATAATAAGAATATAAAATAGCAACCAAAAGACCAATACCACATAAAATATAATTCTTAATATAATATAAAAGACAAACAAAAATAAGAATTAAAAAACTAGTTAAAAGGAAATTATCTTTCTTTAAAACAAGATATTTTCTAAGTTTTATATTTCTATATATATAAATAATAACATAAGAAATTCCCGTTGCTAAAGCAGTTGCATATAAACCAATATAACGAATAAATAAAAATCCTAATACTAAATTTAAAATTGTTGATACAACTGTTGTTTGAGCTAAAATCTTAGTGTCTTTATAAGCTGAGAATATTCCACTACAGAAGTTTGACATATTTGAAAAATAAACAGAAATTACTAAAATAGGAATATAATAGTAAGCTTCTCTAAATTCATTTTTTATTAATAGATTAAAGACAAAAGGAAGAGCTGCAATTATTAATATGGAAACACAGATTAAAAAATGTTGTAAGCTTTTATAAACACTATTGTAAAACTCATCTTTATCTTTATTATTTAAAGCTTTACTAGCTGATTCTTTCCATGATAAATTAAAATATCCATAACAAGTATTAATAATAGTTGGAAATCTATTAGCAACAGAATATACTCCATTTTGTCCTTCTGTTAAATAATTAATAATTAATAATCTATCAGTTAAAGCAATAATTGTCCATGATAAACTATTAGGAACAAGTGGTAAAGAATATTTTAACATTTCTTTAACACGTTTTGGTTTAATAGTTTTAACATTAAGATGTTTATATATTTTTACTTTAAAAAGAAGCCAAATAGAAACAATACTATTTCCTATTATATAAGATAAAAATAAACTAGTAACTCCCCAATGTAAAACGGTAATAAATAAAACATTTAAACTAATTGTTAAAAGGCTTGATAAAAAGCAAAATAATGAATATAATTTAAATTTACTTAAACCTCTAGCAGTTGAACCAGCTAAAGCTGATAAAATACTGGCTAAGATATAAAAGATTAAATAAATTGTAAAAGGATAATTAATAATAGTTCCTGTAATAAAGAGAATTATGCTCCAAATTAAGAAACTAAAAAGAGAAAAAACAATTGTAATTGTAAATACTTCACTTTTTTCTTTATCCGTTTTAGCATCTATTAAGAATCTAAACATTCCCTCTTCCATTAATAAAGTAACACATGGAATTAAAAACATCGATATAGTATTTAATAAATCATATGACCCATATTCGCTAGTTGTAAGTAAACTAGTATAAAGAGGTAACAATAAAAAACTAAGTACTTGAGTACTAAATTTTCCGATTGATATGATTAATGTATTTTTAATAAGTTCCTTTTTCTGATTCATCTTATCACTCTCCTAATTAGTATAACATGCAACGGAAAATAAGTAAATTAGAAAACTCAAATATAGACGTTCTTTGACAAAGAAATAAATATTTTATTGAATTTCTTTTTTTTTATTGTATAATTATATTGAGGTGTTTATGAAAAAGAAAACAGTTAGACTTATAACTATTATTTTATTATTAATCATGATAGTATCTTTTATATGTGGTCTTATTTATTTATAAAAAATTTAGTTAAATAAAAAATTGTAGATTTTCTTCTACAATTTTTTTATTTTTTAGGTTTTTTGATTTCTTTTTTAGGAATATCTCCGTCTTTTAATAAATCACGAATTTCTTCAAGCAATCTGATTTCTTCTTTTTTAGGAGGTTCAGGAGGTAATTTTTCTTTTAAATCATCTTCCTCTTTTTTTCTTAAATGACTTAGTTTACTAAATACTTGAATTACAACAAAAATTGATAGGGCAATAATTAAGAAATTAATAATATTTTGTATAAATGAACCTATTAAAATTGAGGAAGTACCATAAGTAATTTTAATACTTGTAAAATTAATTCCTCCAATAATTATTCCAACAAATGGCATGATAATATCATTTACTAAACTGGTAACTATAGCATTAAAAGCATTACCTATAACAACAGCAACAGCTAAATCAATAACGTTACCTTTTGAAATAAAATCTTTAAAATCATTAAAAAACTTCTTCATACTAATCCCCTATTTTGTTCCATAAATTCGGTCTCCTGCATCTCCAAGACCTGGTACTATATAACCATTATCATTTAATTTTTCATCACATTTAGCAGTATATATTTCAACATCAGGATGGTCACTTTCAATTTTCTTAAGACCAACAGGTGCTGAAATAATCGATAAAAATTTAATTTTTTTAACACCACGTTTTTTTAACATAGTAATAGCTGCTGAACCACTTCCTCCTGTTGCTAACATTGGATCTAAAAGAATAACTGTTTTCTTCTCAATATTTTTTGGTAATTTACAATAATATTCAACAGGTTCAAGGGTTTCTTCATTTCTAAATAAACCAATATGTCCTATTTTAGCATTAGGCATAACCTGTAAAACTCCATCAACCATTCCCATACCAGCTCTTAAAATCGGTACAAAAGCATAATCATTTTCATTAACTCTAAGTCCTTTTGTTTCTGTAATTGGGGTTTTAACATCATATTCATAAATACTAGCATCTTTTAAAGCTTCATAACATAAAATCATAGCTATTTCACTTATTAATTCTCTAAATTCCTTTGTACTAGTTTTTTCATTTCGCAATATCGAAATTTTGTGTTCAATCATCGGATGATTTAAAATCATTGGTTTCATAATTCCTCCTAAATCTTTACTTCGATAGTAACACATTTTCAATGTTTTGTAAATAAATTTAGTTAATGAAAAACTGAAGTCTATTTTACATTTGCATAACAAAACTTAAAAAGCAAATATTAGGAAGTTGCTTTCCACTTTTAATATCTTCATCAATTGTTGCTAGTTCTTTTAAAAGATATAATAATTCTCTTTTAGTATAACTATAACCTTTACCTCTTGCTAATTTTACAGGATATTCTTTAACTCCTAATTTAGATGCAATCATTGAATCACTTAAATTACTTAAAATTTTTACATTATAAATTAATCTTATTTGATTACTAAGCATAATTATAATTGGAAAAATCTCTGTTCCATTATTTATAAAATGTTCATATAAAAGATAACTCTTTTTTTTATCTTTTTTGATAATTGCATCTATTAAATCAAAGATAGTTGCTTCAATATTTTGATTAGAAATCATATCTATATCATTTTTTGTAATTTTTTTTGTTGACATAGTAAAACTTTTTAATTTTTGAAGTTCTTCTTTAATCGTTTGAAAATTACTACCAACTTTATTTAAAAAATAATTAATAGTCATATTATCCATTTGATAATCTTCTAAATTTTCACGAACAAAATCAAAAGTTGATACTTCTTTAATTTTAACTATTTTAAAATACTTAAGTATAGTTGATGTTAACTTTAAACGATTATTAATTTTATCTGTTACTAAAATTAATATATTTTCAGATGGATTTTCAAGATACTTTAAAAATATTTGTTGATTAAAAGTATCATCCATTTTATTATTTAAAAATATTGGATTAAAAAGAACAACTACTTTCTTTCTAAAAAACATATCATAAGTATCTAAAGCTTCAATTACATCTTCAATCAAATTATTTTCTAAATCAAATTTAATTAAATCATAATCTTCCTGCAAATTTTTTAAAAGTTTATTAATTTCTTTTTCAATTAGGATATCATTATCTCCTTCAATTATAAGTAATTTATCCATTTTAGATACCATTTTTTATTTCTTCAAAAGAAGAATCAATAAATTCTACGGTTTTTCCAGCACCTTGAGCAAATTTTTCAGATCCTCCCCCATTGCCATTTGAATTAGAAGAAATTAATTTAATCATCAAAGAAGCATTTATTCGAGAATTACTACGAGCAATAAAAGTTGGAGCATCACCTTTAATATTAGCAATTAAGATAAAGATATCAGCATACTTATTAGCAAGTGTATCTAAGATATTTTTTAAAGATTCATTTTCTTCATTATGAACTTTCATAAGTAAAAGTTTAATATCTTTAACTTCTTTAATATTTTTTTCATAAAGACTTAAATCTGAAACAGCATTTTCAGCTTTTAATTTTTGATATTCTTTTTCAAAATCATGAACTAAAGTACCAATCTCACTATCTTTTTTCTTTAATTCAACGATATCTTTATATGATTCAGGTTTTGTTTCTAAATATTTAACATTTAACTTTAATTTTAAACCATCTCTTTTAGCCATTAAAGCAATATTTTTAGCTTTCATAATATTTTTTACGATATTATCATTATATGGTTTAGCAATTTTTAATAAAGCATCTTCAATACTATCTTTAGTAGCTCCAGTTATACGGAAAGTGTTACTTCCTTTATTTTCAAGAGATAAAATAGCAAACTTTTTAATATCTTTAGTATTTTTAACATGGCATCCACCACATAGTTCTTTTGAATTACCAATTTGAACTAATCTTACTGTATCTTGATATTTATTTGTAAATAGTGCCATAACCTCAGTTGTATCTATCTCTTTAATATCTTTCTCCGTTGTTTTTCTTTCGATGTTTTTATTTATATAATCATTTACAAATTCTTCTACTTTAATAAGTTCTTTGTCTGTAATTTTACCACGATAAGTGAAATCAAAACGCATATAAGTATCAGCAACATAACTTCCTGCTTGATGAATTTCTTTATCGATTAGAGTTTGAAGAGCAAGTTGTAAAATATGGACAGTTGAATGATTAGCTTCAATATTTAAACGTCTTTCTTTATCTACTAATTCTAAAACTTCAGAATCAGAAGTTATTTTACCACTTAATACTTTTACTTTATGAATATTAATACCATTTGGTGACTTTATAACATCAAGTACTCGAGCTTTAAAATTATCGCCTATTAGCATACCAGTATCGCTTATTTCACCACCTGCTTCTGCATAAAAACATGTTTTATCAAGTACTAAATATCCATCTTTTTCTAAACTATCTACTATTTTATCATTTTTAATTAATCCAATAACTTTACCTTTTAATTCATAAACTTCATAGATAAATTCTGAATCAACTTTATAATTTAAAAGCAATTCATTTTGTTTTTGCATAGATTCTTGTTGTTTTTGATTATTTTTAGATAATTCTTTTTGCTTTTGCATACATTTATCAAATTCTTCTCTACTAGTTGTAAAACCTTTTTCTTCAAGATATTCAAGGGTTAATTCAAAAGGGAATCCATAAGTATCATATAGTTTGAAAGCATCTGCTCCACTTATTTTATAGTCAAGTGTCTCATTCATTAACTCTTCTAATTTCTTTTCACCTGTATCCAAAGTTTTTAAGAATAATTCTTCTTCTTCTTTTATTAATTTTTTAACAGTTTTTGCTTCATCTACTAAATAAGGATAAACGGATTTCATATTATTAACAACAGAATCAACTAATTTATACATGAAAGTTCCTTTAAGTCCTAATTTTCTTCCATATCGAACACTTCTTCTTAATAGTCTTCTTAAAATATAACCTCGTCCAACATTATCAAATGATGCTCCATCAGCAAGGGCAAAAGTTAAGGCTCTAATATGGTCAGCTAAAACTTTATAAGGCATTGATCCATCATATAAAGTCTCACTTAATTCTTCAATTTGACGAATGATTGGCAAGAATAAATCTGTATCGAAGTTACTATCAGCATCTTGAAAAATACATGCCCATCTTTCAAGTCCTGCCCCTGTATCAATATTTTTACTTGGAAGTTCTTGGTAATCCTTTCTATCTACTCCTTCTTTAGAGTTATATTGACTAAAAACATTATTCCAAATTTCAACAAATCGTTCATTATCTTCACCTTTTTTAAAATGTTCTAAGGCCTTCCCATCATAATCATATTTTTCTCCTCTATCAAAGAAAATTTCACTATCAGGTCCACATGGTCCTTCACCAATTTCCCAGAAATTATCTTCAAGTTTGATAATATGATTTTTAGGAACACCTAAACTTTGCCATTTTTCATAAGTAAAATTATCATCAGGATAAATAGTAAAATATAGTTTTTCAATTGGAATTGCAAACCATTTATCACTAGTTAATAATTCAATTGCAAATTCCATAGCCTCTTTTTTAAAGTAATCACCAATGGAAAAATTTCCCATCATTTCAAAGAAAGTATGGTGACGTCTAGTAACTCCAACGTTTTCAATATCATTAGTTCTAATACATTTTTGAATGTTTGTAATACGTCTATTCTCAGGAACAACCGAACCATCAAAATATTTTTTTAAAGGTGTAACACCAGCATTAATCCAAAGTAGGGATTCATCATCTTTTGGTATCAAAGGTGCACTTTCTACAATTTTATGGCCTTTACTTTCAAAGTATTTAAGCCACATTTCTCTTATTTCGAAACTTGTCATTTTTCGCATTTTAATCACGAACCTTTCTATATTTTAAAATTTCATTTATAACTTCATCAATTGTCATATCAGTAGAATCTACAAGAATAGCATCATCTGCTTGTTTTAAAGGACTAATCTCACGATGCATATCTCTATAATCTCTTTCTTTTATATCTTTTAAAACTTCTTCATAAGTTAATTCAAGACCTTTTTCTTTTTGTTCAATATATCTTCTTCTTGCTCTTTCTTCACAACTTGCCGTTAAATAAATTTTAAGATTAGCATTAGGAAGAACAACAGTCCCAATATCTCTTCCTTCCATAACAATATTATTCGTTTTAGCATATTCTTTTTGCATTCTTACTAAATTTTCTCTTACTTTTTCGTATACTCCAACTTTACTAGCTGCTCTACTACATTCTTCAGTTCTAATTTCTAAACTAACATCTTCTTGATTTAAATAAACAGTTGTCTTATTATCCTTATATTTCAATTTAATATCAATTTTATCTAAATTAGCATTAATAGATTTTTCATCATCTAAAGAAATGTTATTTTTAATAAAATATAAACCTGTTGCTCGATACATCGCTCCTGTATCTACATACAAAAAATTTAACTTATTAGCTAAACCTTTAGCAACTGTCCCCTTTCCACTTCCTGCTGGACCATCAATCGCAATACTATACATAACTTCCTCCTCTTTTTATATAAAAAAGACCAACTAGGAGTGCAATAGCACGGTACCATCCTAATTTGGTCTTAATTTTTATAACGGTATCCCGAAATCCTAAATAAGCAGCCTTTCATATTAACAAATATTAAGTTCCATCAACCCTTAACTTTCTATAAATTCATTAATATTACTTCGAATATTTAATAGATTTTAAATTTTACATCATTAATTGTATCACAAAGTAAATTAAAATACTAGTCTTTTTTATAAATATCAATCATTTCCTATCTATAATTATTATCTGATTAAATCTATAATATTTTTCTATATTAAGCCTTTTACTATTTTTTGAAATTCTTTAAGTCTTACTAAATAAGCATATTTTGCTAATAGTTTAACATCACTTGGTAATTCAGCCTTTAATTTTTTTTCAACTTTTTCAAAAATCTTATCCATATCTATTTCATGAGCTAAAATATCATTGCAATAATCATAGACTACATCATCTTCAATTAACGCTTCTAAAGTATCTTTCCAAAATGATTCTAATCCTCCTTCTTCCTTTTTTCTATAAAGTCCTATTCTAGGATTAGCAATATCAGTTGCTTCTTTTAAAGCTTCATAATCGTTAAGTAACAATTGAATAGTTTCAATATCATTATCTAAAAGTAAAGAAGATTCACTATCATAATTAGGACTTAAATAAATATTATTAGTATCTTTAACAAAAGAATAATTTTCAATATGTTTATCCGTTTCTAACATTAAAATTGCAAAAGCTAAACGTTTTTTAAAATCTAAAATATTTTTATTTATTATGGAACTAGAATATCCCATCTTTTTTAAAGATAATTCTAATTTATTAATAGCAAAATTATAATCAACAGCATCTATATATTCACTATCATTATCTTCACCAATTAAATCATGTAAACTTATAAGTTCTAAGTTCTCATCATGCATCAGAACAGAAAAAACTCCTTTAACAATATTTTCCTTATCATCTTTAATTTTAATTAAATCATAAGAAGCTGCTGGAATATTTAAAAATTTAGAAATCTCTTCAACAATCAATTCAGCATAAATTCCATAATTAGATATTTCATCAAGTTTAATTTCACCTTTTAGTAAAACTTTTTCATTTTTAAAAGAAGTCCAATATTTTAATCTATTTTGATTTCCTCTTAATTCTCTTGCTTCTTTATTATATGAAAAATTTATTTTGGTTAAATCTAAAAAACCTTCCTTATCTCTAAAATTTTCTAGTTCCTTTAAAGAATAGTCTACTTCTAAATACTTTCTTACCATCTAATCCTCCATTATTTATTTTTATTAAAATAAGCAAGTAAAGCATACCTAGTTGCACCACTTAAATAAATGTTATCATAAAAAGGAATTCCCTCATATAACTCTTTATTTAATCTTTCATAAACGATATCTTCATCTAAATAAATTAAATCCTCTGAAATTATTTCCATAGAATCGAGATGTCTTGTTGATATTCCTGATACTCTTCCTGTTAAAATAGTAAGATTCTCATCAGAAACAGAAATATCCATAAGTGTTTTAGTAGCTAATATACTTAAATCTTCAACTTTTAATCCTGTCTCTTCTTCTGTTTCTCGATAACTAGCTTCAAATACATCTTCCCCATCTTCAATTAAACCAGCTGGAAATTCAAGGTAATAATCGCCAGTTGTTGATCTAAATTCTTTAATAAAAACTAATTTATTATCTTTCTTTGGAATTACTAAAACTGATGGTTTACTTCTTACAATAGTATGTGTTAAAACTTCTTTATCTAAATTACTATAAGTAACATCATATATTTTCATTCTAATTGTCTCTTTGATTAATTTTTCACGAGTTAATTTCAAATCCATCTAAATGTCGAGTAGACAAGTCTCGACTACACCTCTCTTTCATTTAGTGAGAGGTTTGT
>CANRJE010000035.1 GCA_947630865.1 uncultured Bacilli bacterium
TGCTAGATATTTACTTATGGCGATATATGCTTTTTTAGAAGAAGAAAATGATATGCTTAAACTATATAAAAAATATTATGAGGAAAACTTAGAGATGTTATTTCCGTTATTTATACTTTACTATAAACAGGGAAATGATAAGAAAGCCAAAGAGTATTTAGATCGAATAAATAAAGCTAATCCGGATTTTATAAAATTTTTTAAAGGCACGATGAAAGAAAATCAAGAAGTTCCAGAAGGATATTATTCTAAAGGAGATTCATCTGAAGTTATAATGTGTTTTAGAGAATATGCTTTTCTTATAGATACTATACCTATGATAGATTATTATATATTAGAAAATTTTAAAAAGAAGAAATAGTTACAATTAAATATTTATAGAAACGAATAAGTTGCAATATAAATGAATGAATTTTAATATATGAAAGTTTAACTTTTTACTAAATGCTAAATACAGTTTAGTGTTAATGCTATTTGAATAACCAATATTATATTAATATAAAATGATGATTATTATGTGTACAAAAGATCATATGAAATATAGATAATTATAATAATATTTTTTAAATTATAAAACATTTTGTATATTAAGTTTAAAACATTTAAGAAAAAATGAAACGAGATAGAGGTGTAGAAATGAAAATTAATGATATTAAATCACCACAAGATATATTAGATTTTATGAAAGAGAATATCAAGTATGGTTGGTTAGATATTAATAATGAAGAACATATAGGAAATATGAAAAATTTTCGTAAATTATATAGAACTTCTAGTATTAATGAAACATTATCACATGGTATTGGAACATGCATAGAGCAAGTTTATTTAATGAGCACTTTGCTTAATCAATTAAATATTCATAATAAAATGTATTGTACTAGAATATATGAAAGTGAACAATTTAACGATTTAGATGCAGATGAACATATGCATTGCTTTCTATTGTATGAGTTAAATGGCAAAGTATATCAAATCGAACATCCCAATTGGGAAAGAATAGGTATATATGAGTTTGAAAGTTATGAATCAGCAATTTATGAAATAAACAAATATTATATAAATATGTCTGGAGGTTACGCTAGACCAGTAACAGAATTTTATAAAGTTGAACCGAATTTGTCGTTTAAAGAATTTAATAACTACATTAATAGTTTAGATGTAAAACATAAATAAAAAAATAAATAAGTTGTAAGTTTAACTTATTTATTAATAACATTACTTTCATAAAACAAAGGAAGTAAAATATATCCATTATTTTGTAAATATTCAATTGCTTTTGGTAAGATTGCTAAGGTGTAAGTACTATAATCATGAAACAAAACAACTTCAATTTTTTCATCAATCGTCTTTGTAAAAGTTTCCCATGCTTCTTCTTTTGAATTTAAACCTCTACCATCTCCATCTTCAGCACTCCAATCAACCCAACCATAATTATTTTTTCGAAGTTCTTCAATTATACTATTTTTTAAACGTCCAGCTGTTGCACTTCCTCCTGGAAATCTTACAATATTAGTTATATAACCACCAGTTTGTTCTTTCACTCTTTCTTCTTGTTTTTTAAGAGCATTTATAAAACTTTCTTTACTACTATATAATCCTTTAAAAATTCCATGTGTAAAGGTATGATTAGCAATTGTATGTCCTCGTTTTACATATTCCTTATATAGTTTTAAACAATTTTCTTTACTGTTATCAAAACATTTTTCACCATTAATACTTGTTGTGAAAAAGGTGGCTTTGACATTATATTTATCTAAAATATTTAAAACATTATAAGTATTATAGTATGGCCCATCATCAAAAGTTAAATAGGCAATTTTTTTGTTGGATTCTCCCTTTAGAATTTTATCTTCTAGTTTTTTTATATTTTCAAAATATTCTTTTTTAGCATTAGCAATTTTTTCATCAATATTTGTTACATTGTCTAAATCACTAGTTAATTTAGTAAGATTTTCTTCTTCTAAATCAAGATTTTTCTTTGCTGTTTGATATTCTTTATCCAATTTAAGACTTTCTTTTTCAGAATTTTTATTTTTATATAATATGAATAGATTGGCTCCAATTGTCAATAGCAATACGATAGATAATATGATAATTATAAAACTTTTTTTAATTCGTCTATTTTTTCTTGCCATTCGTTTAATTCCTTTAATTGCTCATTTTTCTCTTTTTTTAAATTTTCATATTCTGTTTCTTTGGTTGTTTCTTTCTCTTTGTTTTTATCAAGTGAATTTTTTAGTTGTTCTAGTTTTTTTTCTTTTTCCGTTATTTCATTTTGAAATTTAACAGATTTTATAATATTAAAAGTTAAAAAAGTTGATGAGGCAATTACGAATATTGCTATTATAATTATCACTATCTTCTTCATATTATCACCGATTTTATTTTAGTATAAAATAGTTTGTTAGTCAACGATATGATAACAAAAAAAATTAAAAAATATCTATTTTTTAACTATGAAAAAGTCCTAAAATTTTTTAATCTTAGGACTTTTTTATTGCTTTAATTAAGCAGCAGCACCAGCAGGACCTGTAGGACCAGCTGGTATTGTTAAATCTAAAACAAAGTTTGGTGATGTACCAGTTATAGTAGCAGCTGCATCACTACCAGGTGCACCAGTAGTAACAGTTCCAATTGTTAAAGTTGGAGCTTCTGCATCAGCCCCAGTAGCACCGGTAGGTCCAGTAGGACCAACTTCACCTTGAGGACCCGTAGGACCGATAGGACCAGTAGCACCAACTAAACCAGCTTCCCCAGTAGCACCAGTAGGTCCAGTAGGAGAAGTACTTCCTGTTGGTAAAATAGCAAATACTACTCTAGGACAACACTTTCCAGGATTAAATCCATGGTCACTATTGCAACCTAAATTATTATTTAAATTCATATTTAACCTCCTATAGTATTTTATAAATAACTCTTATTTTTAACAATTATACTAAACTAATTCCATTAAAAAATTAACAAATTCTTTAATTATTAAATTGAATCAGTTTTCTACTGAAAAAAATCCTTTTTTATGTCAATCAAGGTCAATTTTTTCTTATATTCGCTCTAACTATGCTATAATTATAAAGGATGGAGGTATCTTAAATGTATGATGTTATAATTGTTGGAGCAGGACCAGCGGGCTTATTTGCAGCCTATGAACTTGTAAAAAAACAAAAAGGGCTTAAAATTTTATTACTTGATCAGGGAAAACTTGCCGAAAATAGAGTTTGTTCAATGAATAAATATGGCACCAAATGTTTAAATTGCAATCCTTGTCAAATTCTATCAGGTTATGGAGGAGCAGGTACATTTTCTGATGGTAAATTAAATTTTGTTCCAAAACTTGGTAAAAGTGACCTATACAAATATATGTCAAGTGATGAAGCTGAAAAATTGTTAGCTGACACAGAAGAAATTTTTAATGAATTTGGTATGGATAGTGATATATATCCAACTAATATGGAAGAAGCTTTAAAGATTAAAAAAGAAGTTAGTAAACAAGGTGCTAAACTATTAATAATTAAACAAAAACATTTAGGAAGTGACAAGTTACCTGGTTACATAAAAAAATTTACAGATTACTTAAAAGAAAGTGGCGTTGAAACAATAGAATCCTGTGAAGTTTTAGATATAGATGATGAGAAAGATAAAATTCTTGTTAATTGCAAAAAAAATAAGCGAAATGTAACATACGAAGGAAAACATGTAATTGTTGCCCCTGGTAGAACTGGAGCAAAATGGATTCAAGAATTAGCTGATAAATATAAAATTCCTTATTTATCTCAAAGTATTGAAATAGGAGTTCGAGTTGAAGTTAGAAAAGAACTTCTAGAAGATTTATGTAGCGTTATCTATGATCCATCAATTTTTATTAAAACTAAAACTTATGGAGATGAAATCAGAACTTTCTGTACTAATCCAGGAGGATTTGTAACCAAAGAAAATTATTATGGTTATATCTGTGTTAATGGACATGCCTTAAAAGATACAAAATCAAATAACAGTAATTTTGCCTTTATCAGTAAGGTTAATCTAACAGAACCAGTTACCAATACAAGAGAATATGGTGAATCAATTGCTAGAATTGCTAATGTTTTAGGAGACTCTAAACCAATAATTCAAACACTTGGCGATTTAAAAAAATTTAGAAGAACTAGAGCTAGTCGTCTTGAAAAACAATTTATAACTCCTACTTTAAAAGACTGTGTACCTGGTGATTTAGCACTTGTTATGCCTCATAGAATTATCACGAACATAATTGATGGACTAGAAGCTTTAGATAAAATTATACCAGGAGTAAATAATGATGAGACTCTTCTTTATGGCCCAGAAATTAAATTCTTTAGTAATGAAATAGAAACCGATAATCACTTTAAAGCGAAAAACCGTAATATCTATTTTATTGGAGATGGAGCAGGTAAGGCTGGAAATATTGTAATAGCTGCTGCTACGGGATTAGTAGCAAGTAGAGATATTTTAGAAAAAATCAAAAAGAAGTCAAAAGTTACAGTTAAGTAAATAATGCTCATTAAAATAATAAGATAAATTTAAAACTAACAATTACTAAACATATTGCTAGTTTTTTCTAAAAAAACAAAATAAAAAAAATATTCACAAAAAAGTGTAAAGACTAAAAAATATATCTATTAATAATTTAAAAATGTGTTATCATAATAACAGAGGTATGATATGAAAAAAAGAAAAAAAAGGCGGTTTAAAATTAAGAATATCATAATATTTATAGTTCTAATTGTAGCAATTGTTTTTGTATTTGTTAAAATAAAACCAAACTTTACTTTTATTAACAAAGCTAAAGAAGGGTATTTAGCGTCAATAACCCCTAAACTTACACTTTATGAATTAGAAAAAAAAGATGATAAAGAGTCATCATTAAAGAATTCTATTGAAATAGCAAGAGGAACAAAAGTTAAATATTATAAAGATAGCAATTATACTTATCAAGATAAAGATTATTTAAAAATAGAATATCAAGAAAAAACATACTATGTCTTAAAAGATAACATTAAAGATTCAAAAGAAGATAGTGTCTTAGAAAAAGAATTATATGTAAGAACAGCTAACAATCTTTTAAAAAATTTAGATGGTAGCTTAGGTGGATTATTAAAAAAAGGTGACAAATTAGATATTATTGGTTATAATAAATTACTTGATGATGGGAGTGTTGACTATTATAAAATAAAAAAAGATGATGAAGAAGGATATTATTATGGAAATTTCTTAGTAAGCTCCAAAGAAGAAGCCTTAAAAAACTACGATGAAGAAGGTATTTATCAAATTCATTTAAAAAGAGTTGGAAAATTAGGCGGAGGAAGTGCTGGTAATTTAGATTATTATCCAGTTACTAAGCCAAGTTTTGAAAATAATAAAATGCCAGATGAAGTTTATGCTCTTTATATAAATGGGTCAGCAGGTATAAAAAAATCCATAGATGGTTATATAGAATTTGCTAAAACTACAAAAATTAATGCTTTTGTTGTAGATATTAAAGATAATACTGTACCAGCCTATAAAAGTGAAGTTTATAAAGAACTTTCACCAACTAATTATAAATATGCAAACAATAGTGTTGAAGATTATAAAGAAGCAATTACAAAACTTAAAGACAATGGTTTTTATGTAATTGGTAGAATTACAACATTTAAAGATGATTATTATGCTCTTGATAATAAAGATGATGCAATTGGTAAGAAGAGTGGAGGATTATTGCAACAGGGTGGTTCTTATTGGCCAAGTCCATTTAAACGAGGAGTTTGGGAATTTACAATTAAGTTAGCCAAAGAAGCTGTTGAATTATTTGGTTTTAATGAAATTCAATTTGATTATGTAAGATTTCCAGACCGTTTAACAGGAATTGAATCAACTATCGATTATAAAAATACATATGGTGAAGAAAAAGCACAAGCTATTCAAAGATTTTTAATGTATGCAACCAATCAATTACATGAAATGAACGTTTATGTATCAGCTGATGTATTTGGAGAATCATCTTGGGGTTATGTTACAGCTTATGGACAATATTTTCCAGCAATAAGTAATGTTGTTGATGCGATAAGTGCAATGCCTTATACTGATCACTTTGAACGTGTTGCTAGTAATTGGGAAAATCCTTATCAAACTATGTTAACTTGGGGAAAAACCGCTGCTGAAAGACAAAAAGAAACTCCAACTCCAGCTATTGCTCGTACTTGGATTACGGCATATGATACACCATATTGGAATCCTTATGTAACTTATAATGGTGAAAAATTATCTGCTCAAATTGAAGCATTATATGCTAATGGTTTAACAGGAGGATTTATGACTTGGAATAGTGGTAGTAACTTAAATAAATATAAATCTCAAGCAAGTGCTTTTAATAAAGAATACAAAAAATAAATAGAAAGGATTAATCATTTATAATAATAAATTTAATAAATGATAAGTAATACAAGATGATAAAGATAGAAAACAATAATTATGAAATAGTTGAAAATATTAATAATTGTTTGGATAAAGAAGAATTAATAAGTAAATATACAGATTATTTTGAACCATTTGATTATATTTTAGGAGATTATGCTTATAACAAATTACGTTTAAAAGGATTCTGTGATAAAGGAAATGAAAGATTTAGTAAAATAAATGATATTGCAATAAAAGATGATTATCTAAAAAAATTATGTGCTTATAAGTGTAATTATTTTCTAATTAAAAAAATAAAAGAATAACTTATCAATTTTCATAAGTTTCTTTTTTTATATTGATTTTTTTTTAAAATTAAAGTATTATTAGAGAGAATAAGGAGTTTATAGGGTATGGATAGAAAAGAAAAAGAATTAGAACTTGATACTGATAAAATGCTAAATAATATACTTTCAGCAAGTGATACAAACAAGGAAACTACGGATATGGTTTCTGATATAAATATTGATAAATTAATTGATAGTGCATCTAAAACAGAAAAAGAGGAGATTCAAGAAGTACCTTTTAAAGTTACTCAAGACCTAGAACCAAAAAATGAAAAAGAAAATATTAAACCAGAAGAAAAAATCAATTTTGATAAATTAGTAAATTTTTCCTCTAATATAGAAACTACTGAAACAAATGAAAATAAAGAAAATTTAAAAGAGTTAGAAAGTGTTAAAGTAGATGAAAATAAAGAAATTTCAAAAGAATTAGAAACTAATAATCAAGAAGAATCTAAAGAAAATAGTGATATTCAATCATTAAATTTTTTAAATAATACAGTAACTAAAAGTGGAAATAATACTAACAATCAAGAAATAGATAATTCAAGAGATGAAGTAGCTACTAACATAAAAGATGATAAAGAACAAGTTAATACTACTGATGAACCAATTACTAGTACACTATCTCCTAATAAAAATTCTAAGAGAGTACCTATTATAATTCTTCTAATTTTAGCTATTTTAGGAGTTGGTTTAATAAGTTATAAAATATTTATTTTAGATAAAATGGATAATGATGATACTAATCAAAATAATGAAACAGAAGAAAAATCTTTATATACATATTACTTAAAGAAAGAAGAAACAGATTTTACTTTTACAAATTCTTCTGATAATTGCGAAGAAGATTGTTATAAAATAAATACAGAAACTAATAGTGCAAAAGCTTTATATGTTGATTATGATTATACCTATTTATTATTAGAAGATAATGGATTAAAATTATATAATTTAAAGAGTAATCAAATAACTAAAATTAATTTAGAAGGTAACTTTATTAAAGACCAATTTAGATATAATTTTAGTAATGATAGAGAAAAAGTTGTAGGAATTATTTATAAAGAAACTGATAGTGAATATAATGGTTACTATGATGTTTCTAAAAATAAAAAAATATTAGAAAATACATATGATAATATGTATCCAACGGAATCTGAAAAATATATAACTGCTAATAGAGGACTAGATAGTGATATTCAAAATGTACTTATAAATGTTGAAACAGAAAAAGAAGTATTTAGTGGTGATACTTGGTATGATGTCAGAGCATATAAAGATAAGAATTATATTTTTGTATCTCATGATATTGATGGTAATGACCAAACAGTTTATACTGAAGATAAAATTGAAATAACTAATGTATCTGCAAATTATTCTGGAAAATGTTATGATATTTATGAAGGAAATTTATATGCTTTTAAGAATGGTCAGATTAAAAAATATGATATTAACGGAAAACTATTAAACAGTAAAGAGTTTTCTGAAAAAGATTTTAAAAATATTGTCAATAATATGGTTCTTTATATGGACAAGGATAATTATTTAAGTTTATATAATATTGATACAGAAAAAAGTGTTCAAATTGTTAAATGGGATAGTGATTATAACTTTGATTTGGTTGAATACTATAATGAAGAGGATAAAGAACCAGGAATTTATATAAGTATTTATTACCAATCTGGACAAGATGAAAATGGAAATTATGGAATAGAATATTGTTATACTGATAAGGGCGAAATTAAAACTTATCCTATTGAACATGAAATGGGTGGAAGAGCAAAACCTGTACTATATTTATATCCAGAAAAAGAAACAAAAGTTAATATAACATTTGAGCATCCTGAATATTTAAAGACAACCTATCCAAAATTTAAAAATAAATGGGAAGTAATAGCTAGTCCAAATGGTGATTTAAAAGATAAAGATGGAAAATATTATTATGCTTTATATTGGGACGAAGTAAGATATCATGAAGTTGATTTTAAAGAAGGATTTTATGTAACTAAAGAAAATGCAATTGAATTTTTAGAGGAAAAATTAACAACAATAGGATTGAACCCTAAAGAAAGAAATGAATTTATAATGTATTGGTTACCAATATTAGAAAAGAATGAGAAAAATTTAGTTTATTTTGAATTAACTAAAGAAAGAGAACAATATAACAAATTAAATATTTTACCAAAGCCAGATTCTATGCTTAGAGTAGCAATTCACATTAAAAAAGTAGATTCTAAAAAGGATATTAAAGAGCAAAAACTAGAAACATTTAAGAGAAATGGTTTTGTTGCAGTTGAATGGGGTGGAATGACCTATTAAGGCAAAAAGCCTTTTTCTTTTAAAAATAAAATTTAAATAAAAAGAGAAAAATACTTGAAATAATAAATAAATATGATAAAATGTTATTAGAAGATATGGAGGGAATAAAATGGAAGAGAAAAAAACTATTACAATTACAAATGAAAATGGAACAACTGAGCAAGTAGAACATTTATTGTCTTTTAAATTTAACGATAACAATAAAGAATATGTTATATATACTAAAAACGAAAAAGATGAAAATGGAAACGTAACAATTTATGTTTCAAACGTTACACGTGTTGGTGATGAAATCACTTTAAATGCTGTTAGTGATGAAACTGAATGGGCAAGAATTAAAGATTTATTAAGAGAACTTTCTAAAAATGAATAGAAGGGGTGAATAACATGCAAAATAGTACAATTTTAAAATTTGAAGATACAATTGGAAATGCTAGTAAAGTTAAACATGGGGTGACTCAGGGTAAAGAACGTGCTAAGTTAAGTAACTTTGAAAGATTTGTTCAAAAGACTCTTAAGTTAAAAGAAAGCTTAATGCAAACTGGAGCTCCTGCACCTAGTAATCCTGCTCCAACAGGTGCACCTGTTGCTATGGAACCAGTTATAACTCCAGTAGCACCACTTCCTGGAGCAGCACCATCTGGTACTAATGATGAAGCAATAATGAATAAATTTACTAGTATGAACGCTACTCCTATTCCAAAAGAAGATCCAAAAATTGTAGCTGTTATAGATGCTATAAAAGAAAATAAAGGAATTAATGGAATTAATAGATTGAGAGTGTCAGAGCATCCAGTTGAGGAAAAGACAAGAGCTGCAAATGAAGCTGTAAGTCGTAGTATACCAGTAACTCCAGTTGCGTTAGAACCAGTTCCAGAAAATACTGAAATTTCTCAAGAACCAACTCCTCAAGATTCTCAAGAGCCAGTTGCTTCTGAACCAGAAAATGTACCTTCGAAAGAAACTGAAATTGAATCTTCTCCTATAGAGGATAATGAAGTTAAAGAAGAAAACGTAAGTCCAACATTTGATTTTGGACAAACAGTAAATCTTAATGAATTAGGAGAAGTTGAACCAAAAGCTGATACTTCTATAGATACTGAAACATCATCACTTTATGATAAAGATAAAGATGCTAAATTAGATAGTATATTAAATAGTGATAATAAAGTTTCTAGTTCAGGAATGAAAGATGATTTTGATTATGATAAATTAAATCAAATAACAGAAGCAATTGCTGAAAAAGAAGCAACTCTTGATGAACTTAGAGCTAAAACTGAAGAATTAGAAAGAAGTTATGCTGAAAAACAAATGCAAGTTCAAAAGAAAATGGACGAAGCTAGTGATTATTTAGCAGAATTAGCCCTTAAAGAGACAGGAGCTACTAAGAATTATGAAGATTTACTTAATAAAGTTCAAAGACTTGATGCTTTATTAGAAAGAAAAAAAGCAAGACAAGCAAATAATGTATCATTAGATGATATGAATACTGATTTAGAACAAGATCAAGAGCAAGAACAGGAACTTGAAGATACAGGTAAAAGTTTAGCTGCTTAAGACTAGTACAATGGGTTCTTAAACATTAAGGGGTGATAGAGTAAAATCTATCATTTCTTTTTTAGACAAAAAAAATAGACATAAACAACATGTCCTGATACAATTATATTTGGAAAAAATAAAAAGGAGTTGCTTATGTCTATATCTAATTCTATCTTAAAATCTTTAAATATGGAAGATAAAAATATAATTTTTAATGAAAATTTTATAGAAAATCGTAAAATTAAAGGAAAAAAAGTACTTATATATAAAGGATATTTAAAAAATGATTATAAATATTGTCCAGAATGTGGCTGTATTAATAAAAAAACTATAGTAAAAAATGGAACTAAAAAATCATTAATTAAAATACCCAAAATATCAGAATTAACTAGTTATTTAGAATTAAAAAAGCAAAGATATAAATGTAAAAATTGTAATAAAAGATTTACAGCAAAAACTAATATTGTTGATTATAGATGTAGAATAAGTAATAATACTAAATATTCCGTAATTAATTACGTTAAAGATATATTAAGTAATTTATATATAGCAAAGCATCATAATATAAGCAATATGACTGTTCAAAGAATTATAGATAAAATTTATGATAATAAAAAATTGTATAAACATTATTTGCCCGAAGCAATATGTATAGACGAATTTACAGCCTTAAAAAGAACGATGGCTTTTAATATATGTGATGCAAAAACTGGTAAAACAATAGATTTAGTATTAGATAGAACAGTAGATAATTTAGAAAAATATTTTAGTTATTATTTAGAAAAAGCGAGATTAAAAGTAAAATATGTAGTAATGGATATGTATAAACCATATATAGGTTTAATAAAAAAGATGTTTCCAAATGCCTTAATAATAATAGACATGTTTCATATAGTTCAGTTAATAAGTAGAAGTTTAAATAAAACTAGAATAAAAATAATGAAAAAAGATAAAACCAATTATAGAAAATATAAAAGATATTGGAGATTATTTTTTAAACCTAGATTAGAATTAGATAGTAGTTGTTGGAAAAAATACATATGTTTTAAAAATTTAATGACAGAAGTTGATATAATAGATTATTTGTTAGAACAAAATGAAGAATTAAAAGCAACATATGATTTATATCAAAGTATATTATATTCTTTACAAAGAAAA
>CANRJE010000036.1 GCA_947630865.1 uncultured Bacilli bacterium
GTTTTCTCGGCATAAAATCACATTAAGACAATTATTATAGCTATTCAAAAGTTGCACTTGACTTTTTAATTAATAATCAGTCATAATGTTTAACACAACTTTTCCAAAAAAAGAAAAACTTTTTAAATATTTTTCTACTTCATTTTTTGAAGCAACATTTACTTCGTTAGCAATAACATATAATCTTTCCATCGAGTTAATTGGTTCTAAAAATAAAGTTCCATATGCTATATAAATATAGTTTGAATCATAATCTAATTTTTTGGCAATTTGATAATAAACACTTATTTCTCCAACTGGAAAAATTAAATTTGTATGCAATTCTTTCAAGTACATATTACCATCATCATCTTTTATTAATTCACCAATAATACTAGCTTTTCCTGCCTTATTCATATCATGTCTAATTTCTGACTCAAAAAAATCATTTAAAGATTTATATAGATAAGAATCATTACTATCAATTATTCTACTTCTTGTTGATGTATTAAGATATTTTAATATTGAAGAAAGTGTTGAAGAGGACTGAAAATTATGATTATACATTAAATCCATTCCATCAACTTTTTTACCTATTTCTCTTACAAAGATTCGTCTTTTATTATCATCAATAAAAAATAGTTCTCCTTTATAATAAATTTTATCTTCCATACCCACCTCATAATTTGAAATTATATTATAAATTGAAATTAAAAGCAATTAATCCTTAAGTTTTAAAAGACAAAAAGTTTCAAAGTTTCTTGTTTTCTTAAACATATTGATAAGATATATTTTATCTATTTCATAATTAGATTTTAAAAATTCTAAATCTCTTTTTAAAGAAATTGCTTCACAGGAAATATATATCAAATATTTAGGTTTAATTGAATTTATATAGGTAAGTGTTTTAGAATCGCTCCCTCTTCTTGAAGGGTCAAAAAGAATTAAATCTATATCTTTAAACATATCAATATAATCTTCTACTTTTCCATTTATAACCTCTAAATTTTTAATATTATTTAATCTTTTATTATCTAAAGCATCACGACTTGCATATTTATTTTCTTCAATACTAATAACTTTCTTAGCATATTTACTCATTAAAATTCCTAAAACACTTGTTCCACTATATAAATCAAGAGATGTGTTTATTTTTTTATCTTGTAAATATTTTTTTAGTATTTTATAAATATCTTCTAATCCCAATCTATTAACCTGAAAGAAAGAATTATAATGAACTTTAAATTTATAGTTCATAATATTTTCAATAAAGTAATCTTTTCCTTTAATTATTTCATTATTATAAATTAAATTATCTATTAAATCTACTTCTTTTAAACTATCTAAGTACTTATATTTTCCTTTAATAACAACAATTATTTCTTCAGCATGATTTTCTCTAATTATTATTTCACCATTAAAATTATCATCTTTTCTTTTATTTAAAATCTTTAAAATTTCATTAATTTTAGGTTTTAATAAATAACAGTAATCAATTTCTACAATAGTATGACTTGATGTTTTATAATAACCAATTTTTCCATTTTGAACATGAAAAGTCACTTTATTTCTGTAATTAAGACTAGTATCATAAAAAAAATCACATCTCTTAAAATAATTATTTGCTTTTGAAATTTTAAATTCTTTTTCTTTTAAATCTGTTGTATGTAAAAACTCACAACCACCACACTCAAAATAATGTTTACAAATAGGTTCAATTCTTTCATTACTTTTTTTTATTACTTTTAAAACTTTTCCTTCACTATAACTTTTTTTATCTTTTATAACTTCAATATCTACTATTTCATTAGGTAAAGCATATTTAACAAAACAAACTTTATTATCAATTCTTGTTAATCCGCGACCTAAATCATCAAATTTTTCTATTTTAACTTTCATAATTAAATCCTCATTTATATTATAAAAGATTTATTCTTTAAAGAAAAGAAAAAAATTATAAATAGAGAGGTTTTCTTTTGGCTTATATAAATGGTAGTAGTAATATAATTAAAGACTAACCTCTCTTATTTAATGAGAGGTTTGTATCACAAAATCTATAAATTGGGTAGTAAATATAAATTTAAAAAGATATAATTTAACCTCTCAATTATAATATACACTTTTTATTTCTTTTTTGGAAAAATAAATCGTTTTTTTTTAGTCCTTGTGAGACAAGGATTCACGAATGTCTCAAGGTGAAATTTGTTCACCTTTTTGAAAATTTCTTAGATTTTGTATGAAAAATTGAATAAAGAAGATACTATTACTAATGGTGATAAAATGACTTATATAGAAAGATTAAAGAATGATAGCAATAATGATGATGATTATATTTATAAAACTATTAAACTTGGAAAAAATACAATCGATATTGTTAACATTGAAACTATTACAAGTAGCAGTGATATAAATAATTTTATATTAAAAAGAATTAGTTTTTTAGACAATTTAAAAGTAAATGATCTAATCGATTATTTATATAATTATTTACCAACTACTAGTATTAATAAAATTAAAGATTATGAAGCCTTAAAAGATAAACTTTTAAATGGATATACTATTTTAATTATTAACCAAAACAATATTTTAGCTGTTGAAACAAGAAGAGATTTAACAAGAGGTGTTTCAACTAGTGATTATGAAAAAACTATTTTAGGACCTAAAGATGCTTTTATTGAACATTATAATACTAATTTAGGTCTTATTAGAAGAAGAATTAAAGATGTTAATTTACATATTAAAACTTTTAATTTAGGAAGATATACTAAAACTAAAACAAGTATTCTTTACATAAATGGTATATGTAAAAAAGAATTAGTAGATAGAATTTCTAATGACTTAGAAAAAATTGATATTGATGGTATAATTGACAGTAATTATCTAAAAAAATATTTAAATACCAGTAAAAGTTTATTTCCTACTATTAAACAAACAGAACGTCCTGATTTAGCAAGTGAAGCTCTTTTAGAAGGAAAGATACTAATTCTTGTTGATAATAGTCCTGAAGTTATAATCCTACCTACATTTTTTATTGATTTTTTTCATACAAGTGATGATTATTATCAAAAAAGTTTAAATACAACTTTTATACGTTTAATTCGTTTAATTGCTTTTTTAATTGCTATTTTCTTACCAGCTATCTATGTTTCTCTTACAACTCATAATAAAGATAGTATGCCTATAAGTCTTCTTTTAAGTTTTAAAACACAAAGACTAAGTGTCCCCTTCCCTGCTTTTATGGAAGCTATTTTAATGATTATTGCTTTTGAAATTTTAAGAGAAACGGATATTAGAATCCCATCTTCTATGGGAAGTGCTGTTTCTATTTTAGGAGGTTTAGTCTTAGGAGATGCTGCTGTTAATGCGGGAATTGTTTCTCCTATTATGATAATAGTTGTTGCTATAAGTGCTATAAGTGGTTTACTAATGCCTTCAATTGAAGCTGTTAATTCCGTTAGATGGTATAGATTTCTTTTAATTATTCTAGCTAGTATCTTTGGTTACTATGGAATATTTTTAGGTATTATTTTAATTCTTACCAATTTAACAAGTACCAAAAGTGAAGATAAAGATTATCTATATCCTTTTGCTCCAATTAATATAAAAGAACAATTAGATGGTTTTATAAAATTACCTAGCAAAAATAAAAAACAAAGAAATCCTATTTTAAGTGATAATAAAGTGAGGGAAAAATGAAAAAATTTTTATTGATTATTATTTTCTTATTTCTAATAACAGGATGTGATTCTTATATTGAACTAAATGATTTAGCTATTATAAATACAATTGGTATTGAAAAAGTAAATGATAAATATCATATTTTAATATCTTTAATTGATGAAGAAATAGAAAATACTATGGAACCGAGTACTACTATAAAAGAAATAGAAGGAGATAATTTAAATCAAGCCATTAATGATTTAAGTTTAAAATTAAGTAAAAAAATTTATCTATCACATTTAGATTTATTAGTAATCAATGAAACAATTAAAAATAATGATTTAGAAACAATAATTAATTTCTTCTTAAACAACAATGAAACTAGAGAAGATTTTTTAGTAGTTATAACTGATAACTTAAAAAATACTCTTGAAAAAACAAAATTTAAAGAAATAAATAATCTTATTGAAAATAATAAACAAGAAAACAGTAAAACAATTTATACAACTATTTCAGATGTTATTAAAAACTTTTATCAAAAAGAAAATATTTATTTTCCTTATGTTACATATCAAGAATCATTGTCTTTAGATGGTCTAATTACTTATATTAATAACTCTTATAAAAAAATAAAAAGTGATGATGTTATTTATCTAAACTATCTATTTGATAACATTGATACTTATAAAATATCTTATAAATGTGATGACAATAAATATATATATCTTAATATTTTAACTTCTAAAACAACAACTTTAGAAAAAGAATTAATAATAACTAATGAACTAAAAGTAATAACTAATGATTGTAAATTAAAGAAGAAAGATATAAATACTCTTTTTAATGATAACTTAACTTCTAATTTAAAAAAAATAACTAATAAAAAAATAACAATAAAAAATACTATTCGAGGTACTTATGAAAACTAATAATATTGAAAGTCGTATAAGCTTTATAATTATTTCTTTAGGAATTTTTCTTTTAAACATCAAAAGTTTTTCATTTCTAGGTATTATATGTGGTTCTTTACTTTCTCTTCTAGTAATTCTTTTATTAGATAAATTAAAATTAGATAAATATAAATTCTTTAATATTTTCTTGATTATATTTTCATTTTTATTTCTAATTCTTTATTTAAACAAAATAACTTATTTTATAGGCGATAATATATTAAGAGAATATTCTTTAGTAAGTATTAGTTTAACTCTTTTAATTGCTATTTATCTTCTATTAAGAAAAAATTATCATTCAATAATTAAAGTTATTTTACTAGCTGCCTATTTTATCTTTATCTTTTTCTTAATTGGATTTCTTTTAACAATTCCCTATATGAAACTTTCAAATGTTAATATTCATCTTTTTAGTACAAATACTCTTCTTAATGAAAGTTTATATTATACTCTTCTTATAACTTATACTTATCTTTTAACCTATAGAGTTTCTAATACAAAATTTAAAGTAAAGGATTTAATTATTAGTTTTGGTTTTAATATCATAACTTACTTAAGTATTATAAGTATTCTAGGACAAGTTCTAATGTATATTTTTAAATATCCTTATATATCTATCTTTAAAAAAGTTAGTCTAATAGGTTTTATTGAAAGAATAGAAATAATTTTTTCTCTTAATTATCTTTTTACTTTCTTTTTCTTATTTTTACTAGCATTTTATAATATTAAATATAATTTAAGTTTTCTCATAAAAAAAACGAAGATTAATAACCTCGTCCTAATTATCTTAACTATTTTAATTTTTCTTATCAATATAATGCTTATGTAAGTATTGAACAAGACATATTCTGGGATTCATAATATCTTTGTTGTTCTTCAAATGGTTGAATTATTTTAGCAATATCATACTGTGAATTATCAGAAACCGAAAAATCAAAAGAAATTACTTCACCATCATCTTGAACAATAACTTCATTTTTCTTTTGGCCTTTTAATCTTTCAAAGACATTATCAAAATCTATTTTAGAAGCATTATCTATAGAAGGAGTACTAACATTAGTATTCGTATCATTCTCTTTAATATCAGGATTAGTATCTTGTTCTAACTCTTCTTTAGACATATATTTCTTAATAACAATTAAATTTATAACATCATTATCATAACTAGTTGTAACACTATATCTATCACTTGAACATCTTAAATTTTTTCTAACAATTTCACTTTTAATATTTTCTTCAAATATAATATCTGGTACTGTAAGTCTTAAAATAGGAGGAAGAAGTATAAATATTATTATAATTATTATTCCTGAATAACACATAGCATTTTTCATAGCCACCTCTACTTTAATAATATATCATAAATAAATATCTTTTTAAAGATTATTTTCTAGTTTTTGCTGATTTTTTTCAAGATAAGTAATTATTTCTTTTTTTTCATTTTTAAGTCTTCCACTTATTATTTCAATTTCAAGTTCCCCATATATTTTATTTAAAAATGAATCAGGTTTTCTTTTTAAAAGATTACATATTTCAATAGCTGTAATCATAATTTCCTCTTGACTTTTAATTGGAAGTTTATTATATTCTTCCGTTATTTCTTTTTTAGATAAACCTTTGTTAGTACCTGCTAAAACATTAACATATAAACCATATTTATATAATGTATAAGGATTAAGATTATTTAATTCATATACTTCATTAACTTTTTTAATCATCTCTTTTTCTTTTTTAGAAAAACGATAATAAGAAGAATTAATCATTGACCAAATTCCTATTAAATCTGTATAATCTTTAATCCTATCTAAATTTTCTAAATCAAGATTTTTATCAAGCTCTAGTTTTTTAATTAATTCTAGACCTTCTTTAGCTCTTTTACTAGCAAATATTTTATCTAGTTCAATTTTCTTACGTTCATATGATATTTTTTTTAACAAATGTTTGGTTTCCGAAAGAGCTTTTAAAAGTTCATCATCAAGTGAAAAATCTAACGTTACCGAAAATCTTACAGCTCTTAAAATTCTTAATGCATCATCTTGAAAACTTTTTTTACTATCATTTATCGTTCTAATAACTTTCTTCTTAATATCAGAGTCTCCATTTAAAGGATCTATTATCTCCCCTTTTTTATTCATACAAATAGCATTGATAGTAAAATCTCTTCTCTTTAAATCAACTATTAAATCATCAACATATTTAATACTAGAAGGATGTCTACTATCTAGATACTCTAATTCTTCTCTAAAAGTTGTAACTTCAAATAAGATATTCTTATAGATAATTCTAACTGAACCATAACTATCAAGTTTATTAAGATTTTTGTTAGATAGAAATTTTGGAAATATCTTTTTTAAATCTTGGGGAGTAGCATTAGTAGTAATATCTATATCATTCGAAGTAATTCCCATTAAATAGTCTCTTACAAAACCTCCAACAATATAGGCTTTATAACCTTTATTTTCTATTAAAGTAAGAAATTCAAAAGCAATCTCTTTCATAAGTTTCCTTTCTCTATATATAAAAAACTAAAAAGTTTTTTAACTTTTTAGTTTACTGTTTGTTTTAATTGAGTTCCTGCTTTAAATGTAACAGCTTTACGAGCAGGTATCTTAACTGTAGCTCCAGTTTGAGGATTACGTCCTGTACGAGCTTTTCTTTCAGAAACACCAAAAGTACCAAATCCAATTAAAGTAATTTTGTCACCTTTCTTTAAAGCTCCAGTGATTGCTTCGAAAGTAGCGTCGATAGCTCTTAAAGCATCAGCTTTTGTTAATCCTGCGCTAGTTGCAACAGCTTCTACTAATTCAACTTTTTTCATTATGTTCCTCCTTTGATTAGTAAATTTATTAAGCACATATCATGCTTATATATACAAATTATCATAATTTTTTTTCTAAATCAACACTTTTTTACTTTTTTTTACTATTTATCTTTATTTTTTACTTTATTTGTACTACTTTTTTTCTTAGTTGTAGTACTTTTTTTAGTAGTTCCCTTTTTCGTACCTTGATAATTGTTTGTTCTTGTTTTCTTAGATGGACTAGTCTTTTTATGATAATTATTGCTGTTTTTCTTAACTTCAGTTTTCTTTTCAGTAATTATATCTTCAATTGCTAAATCATCAGTTTTATAGTTATTAACAGTAATATTCATATCTTTAATTTTAACAGTTTCTAAATCTTTTTCCTTTAAAATAAAGAATAAAATTATCATAATGACAATCATCACTAGAGATATAATGATGTTGCTTAATAAAGTATTAATAATATAGATGAAATCACTTTGTTCATATAAAACAGAAATATTATATATTATAGTATTTAAGAATAAAGCTCCTAAAAGTCCAAAAGCAACTCCAAATAATTCTTTCTTGTAACTTTTAAAACTATCATATATATAAATTAACGCATAATGAGAAGTTAAAAAAGCTACAAGGGATGCTAAAATATTAGATTCATTAACTTTAAATACTTGATTAACAGCTAAAGCCATATCAGGTATATTTCCTTGACTTCCTAAACTAACAGCAAGAGAATAACTAATCGTTATAAATACTTGAATTAGTGTTGCAATTATTATAGCTCTATATGCAGCATTTTTACCACCCATATTTAAAATTAAAAGTGTACACAAATAAGTAAATGGATAAGTTATAAATGAAACTGTTATAGTTAAATCTAAGAAATTTGTTAATTTTAAACCTATTAAATTAGAAACTACTAGCAAAACTACCAATAGACATGTAAAAAAAGTCTGTTTAAATTCTCTACTCATATATCCTCCTTCTTATTATAAGATAATTATATAATAATGTATTTTTAAAGTAAAGTAAAAATTGCAAAAAGATTAAATCAAATTTAAATTTTGAAAACTAGTTGCTAATTTTTTTCTAATTTGATAAAATGTATTAAGATAGGAAGTGGTTTATTTGGATGCAATAATTTTTATTATATTACTAGTAGTTGTAATTTGTTTTTTTAGAAGTTTATACAATACTGTTTTCTTCGTTGCTATAATCGATATATTTTTAAGAATTTTGACTTTTATTAAAGATAATACTTTTCAAGAATTAAAAGTTTTCATTGGTAAATATTTTCCAGAAAATATACCACATATAATTGATAAATATGCTGATGGAACTCTCTATTTAGTATTAGTCTGGGTTTATGTCATTTTAATGGCTATCTTCTTATATTATATTGTTAGATATTTTATAAAACGAAGAAAATATTAAAAACTATTTCGATAGTTTTTTTTATTTTATCTAATTAAATTTATACTATATCGCTTTTTTTAAATTCATCTTATATTTCAATACTTTTTTATCTTTAAAATCTTTATTCTTTAACCAAAATGATAAGAATAAAAAATATAAAATATTTAAAATAAGACTATTTTTAAACTTATAAACTAAATCACTAAAAGTAACTAAACTATAATTACTTATTTTAACTAAAAAGAATAAAATTAAATCATATAAGAAAATAAATATTATAACTAAAATTAAACTTACAAATAAATTACATCTTATATACTTATCTACTTTTTTAACAATTTTAGCAAACATTAAGAAAACTAAAGCATTAAATAAAAAAATATAAGAAAAAATTAAATCATAGAGAAGTCCCATCAAAAAAACAACTTTAAAATAATTTTTAAAATCAATTTTATTATACATAAAAACAACTAATGTTAAAGTTAACATTGGATAAAAAAGATTTAAAGAATTAAAGTAACTTGGTATAAAATAACTAATTAAAAAATCTAATAATATTGTTACAAGAATTAAAATTATCATTAGGAATCCTTTCTTATTAAAACTTTTACAAATCTAAAATCATTAAAATCACTACTAGGTTCAACTTTAATAATTTTAGAAACATCATATTTATCACTTATAGTACCTGTTACTTTACCAATTAATATACCACTTGGAAATATTCCTCCCATTCCACTTGTATAAACTAAACTATCATCTTTAACATCAGTTAATTTATTTGTTCCTGTTACTTCTAAATAATTTGAATTAGTATTATAACTTGATATTATTCCATAAACTGTATCACCTTCTGTTTTAATCATAACTGAAATCTTATTATTAATATCACTTGTTGTAATTAATTTAATTTCACTAGTTTTCTTACTTACTTTACTAATTCTCCCAATCAAGCCATTACTAGAAATAACAGCCATATCTTCTTTTATTCCAGATGAAGAACCTTTATTAATCGTAATAGTATTAAACCAATATAGTCTATTTCTTTCAATAACTAATGCTGTAACACTATCAAAATCAGTTAAAGTACTACTTAAATCATTTATTTTTTTTAATTCTTCAAATTCTTTTTTTTCTTCTTGACTAATTCCTTTCTTTATTGTATCAGAAACACTTTCTTCATTAGTAACTGCAGAAACAGGAAAAAAGATAATATCTTTTATCAAATAATAAGGATAAAAAATATTAATATTGCTTCTAATAGCAATAAAAGAAATAAGATAAATTAAAACTAAGACAACAAAAGTTTTTATTTTTAACATAGGCTACTCCATTAAATGATTATCAAAGAAACTAAAATAACTATCATCACTTAAAATAATATGATCAATTAAATTTATCCCTTGAATCCTTCCAATTTCTATTAAAGTTTCTGTAAGTTCTATATCAGCTTTACTAGGAATAATATCTCCCGATGGATGATTATGAAGACAAATAAAAGATGAAGCACTACATAAATAAGCATTTTTAAATACTTCTCTTGGATGAACTAAACTTCTATCAACTGTTCCCATAAATAACAATTTCCTTTCTATTAACTTCTTTTTACTATCTAAATATAAAACATAAAAATGTTCTTGTTTTAACCCATAAAATAAATATTTATTATCTTCAAAAATTAATTTAGGATTTAAATAACTTATTTTTTTTAAATCTTCTTTTTCTAAATAAATTCTTCTTGCTAATTCAGAAAAAACTAATAATTCTTGTTTCTTTACAAGTCCTAATCCTTTAATATTATCAAATGTATGAATATCAATTTCTTTTAATCTTTTTATATCTCCTAATCTTTTTAAAACATTAATTGCTAATTCTTTAACAGATACCCCTCTAGTTCCTGTTTTAAGTAAAATAGCTAATAATTCTTCATTAGATAAACTTTTAATACCATATTTTATTAATCTTTCTCTAGGTCTTTCTGATTTAGGTATTTCTTTAATTAACATAACATCACCATTTATAATATAAACGAAAAATTTTTAAATTATAAACTTAACTCTTCATTTTCAAATATTTCTTTCATAACTTTTTCAATATCTTCTTCTTTATCTACCCCTTCCAATTTAGAATCAAATTCTTTTAATAGATCTAAAGTTTCACTATTTTCAACATAATCACTTCTAATATAGGTATAAACATTTTTATCTTTATAAAGATTTTGAATCTTAAGTGCTGTATTATAACTTGATGTTACTCCTAAATATATATAATATTTATCATCTAATTCTTTAATAATATAATTTTCTAACTTTTTAGCATTTTCTTTAGCAACTTCCATTGTTTTGTAAACACCATATTGAACATAATAAATATTTCCATCTGAATCATGATAAACATTACCTTCATAATTTTTATAAATTAAACTTCCAAATCCATATCCTAACATAATACCAAGTATTATCACAATTACGATATTTTTCTTCATATTCCTCCTTTTTTTATTAGTATAAACTTTTAAAAAGAAGGATTTTGTCGAATAAAAAGAAAAAAGATGAAAAATTCACCTTTAATTTTTATTTAGATTTTTCGAGTATCTTTTTAATTTTATTAATGCCAAGATTGGTTGCTTTAGATATTATATCAAGTCCTATTCCTTGCTTAGCAAAATTTATAACCATATCATTAGTTGCTTTCATTGTTCCAATATTAATACCCCTATCGATTCCAATATTGATTCCTCTATCAATTCCAACATTAACTCCTTTATCAAAACTTTCTTGTTTTGTTACATTTAAAATTGTTTTGTTCATTCTTTTTACTTCATCAATTACATTATAGTATCTTCCCCAATATTCTTCATTTTCATTCATTCTTATTATCAC
>CANRJE010000037.1 GCA_947630865.1 uncultured Bacilli bacterium
TAAATAAAACATATTATGGAAGTATAGATGTAGGATTATATCAAGATGATAAACATGAAAACAACTTTGTAGAAGAAGTAAAAACAAAATTAATAAGTAACTATTCAGGTAGTAAAGAAGATTTTACAGGAGGCTTAGTAGCAGTTAATCAAACTGGAGATTTATATAAAGAAAACAATAATGAAGAAATAAGAGAATACAGATATTCTGGACCAAATGTAAATAATTATGTAACATTTAATGATGAGATTTGGAGAATAATAGGAGTATTTAAAGATGAAAATAATATAGAGCGTGTTAAGATAGTTAGAAGTAATTTTTTAATAAATAAAGATAATCAATTTCCATTAAATTATACAATTAATAATAAAAACTATGTTTTAAGTTATAACAATGCTGGATTTTATTGGAATTTGTATGGTGATCAAAGCTGCGATACTGATTGGACAATTGCAGGACTTCAATACTTTTTAAATACCGAATATGATGAAAATGAAAATGTGAATTATGGGTATTTGCATTATGTTGATACTAATTTTAAAAATATGATTGATGAAGTAACCTACTATTTAGGAAACGGAACTGATAAAATTACTCCTTTAGAATTGTATAATCGTGAACATAGTGAATCAAATATTTTAAGTGGTAATAAATTTAAGTGGATTGGAAAAATTGCTTTAATGTATGGCAGTGATGTAGGGTATGCAGCTAATAGTAAATATTGGAATAGTATAAATGTTGCTGATTATACAAGTTCAGCAATTAATAATTCTAGTTGGCTATTAACAATAGGAAATCGTATTATTCCATCTTCATCTTGGTTATTAACACCAGTAAGTTCTGATGCTGCTCTTAGATGGAGATATAGTTCAGTAGAGCAAAATCAAGGACAAATTGATGTTGCAGGAGTTTATGGAGCTCATACTATTTTACCAACTTTATATTTAAAAAGCGATGTAAAAATAACTAAAGGTGATGGCACTTCTTCAAATCCTTATGAATTAATTCTTACAGATTAAAAGTCTAAATATAAATAGACTTTTTTTGATTGTCAAAACTTTATTTTTGTGGTATATTATTTCGGTAAGTGGAGAGGGTGTTAAAATGCAAGTACCAAGTTATGAAGCAGCTAAAAAAAGAACTAAAAATGAAACTTTAATTAGAGATTTTAAAATGCCTTTAAAATATCAAAAAATAGGAGCAGGTAAAAAATTCTTTTTAAAAACTTATGGTTGTCAAATGAATGAACATGATAGTGAAAATATAAAAGGTATGTTAGAAGCTATGAGTTTTTCTGAAGTAGATGAAATGGAAGATGCTGATTTTATATTATTAAACACTTGTTCTATAAGAGAAAATGCTCATAATAAAGCTTTTGGAATGCTTGGAAGAATAAAACATTTAAAACAATCTAATCCTAAAATTATTACAGCTTTATGTGGCTGTATGGCTCAAGAAGAAGGAGTAGTAGCAGAAATATTAAAAAAATATAAGTTTGTTAATTTTGTGTTTGGTACTCATAATCTTGATGATTTACCAAAACTTTTAGCTAACAGTTTTAAAGATCAAAAATTAAACATTGAAGTTAAAAGTCAAGAAGGAGATATTGTTGAAAATATTCCAGTTTCAAGAGTTAGTAAATATAAAGCGTATGTTAATATTATCTATGGCTGTGATAAATTCTGTACTTATTGTATAGTTCCTTATACAAGAGGAAAACAAAGAAGCAGAAAGAAAGAAGATATTATTAAAGAAGTTAAAGAATTAGTTAAAGATGGCTATCAAGAAGTAACTCTTTTAGGACAAAACGTCAATGCTTATGGTAAAGATTTATATGAAGACTATGAACTTGCAGATTTACTTATTGATATTAGTAAAACAAACATTCCAAGAATCCGTTTTTTAACAAGTCACCCTTGGGATTTCTCTGATAAATTAATAGAAGCAATAAAAAATTATCCAAATATATTAAATTTTGTTCATTTACCAGTTCAATCTGGAAATAATAGAATTTTAAAATTAATGGGAAGACGTTATACAAGAGAAAAATATAAAGAATTATTTGATAAATTAAAAAGTATTGAAGGTATAAGTATTACAACTGATATTATTGTAGGATTTCCAGGAGAAACTGAAGAAGAATTTCTTGATACACTTGACCTTGTTAATTATTGTAAATATGATAGTGCTTTTACATTCATTTATTCAAAAAGAGAAAATACACCAGCTGCTAAATTAAAAGATGATGTTACTTTAAAAGAAAAAGAAGAACGTTTATATCGCTTAAATGATTTAGTAAATAAATATTCTTTAGAATCTAATCAAAGAATGCTTAACAAAACTTATGATGTTCTAGTTGAAGGATTTAGTAATAAAGAAGGTATGCTTTTTGGTTATACAGAAACTAATAAATTAGTTAACTTTAAAGGACAAGAAGAGTTAATAGGAAAGATTCTTAAAGTAAAAATAACTGATGCTAAAAGTTTTAGTTTAGATGGTGAGTTAGTTGAATAAAGAAATAGAAATAAAAGTAAAAGAAATTGTTAATTATATTCAAAATACTAAAGAATATAAAAATTACTTAAAAGCAAAAGAATTACTAGATCAAGATGAAGAATTAAAATCAATAATTAAAAATATAAAAAAATATCAACAAGATATAGTAAAGAAAAATGCTAAAAAAGATGAATTAGAAGAAAAAATAGATGAATGTTTAGAAAAGTTACATTTTTCTCCTTTATATAATGAATATGAAATGTTTCAAAATGAAGTTAATAATATGTTAACAATTTTTGAAAATAAAATTAATAAATACTTTAAAGATGTATTTAACTAGGTGGTTTATGAGTCAAGATTATAAAAAAGTATTAGAACTTGAAGAAGAAGTAGGAGACTTACTAGAAAACAATGTTAAAACTGATGATGAAAGATTAATAAATATTGTTGAAAAATTAAAGAAAATTTTGAAAAAGATTTCTAATGATGAAATATTAAATATTTTATCTTATGAAAGTCCTTTACATTTTGTTATTCAAGTTGCTACATATTTAAAAAAATATAAGATAAATAAAAAAGAATTAAAAGAGAGTAAGGCTTATAAAGAAGAATTTGAAAAATTAAATAGTTTTGCTTTAAGGATTAGAGATATAGCAATAAGTGAAGAAGAATATCATTATATTTGTTATAAGTGTGATATAGACAGTGTTGCAGAATATTTATTAAAAAATATGACTAATGAAGAAATTATGGAACTTTCTAATGCTTCAGATAATTGGGATTATAAGTTATTCTTGTATGGAAATTTAAAAAATTAGATTAGAAATATTTTATTAAGTTAAAATTTATTTTAGCATTATTTATGTTAAAATAAATTAGATGTCCTTGTAACTCAATTGGAAAGAGTAATCCTCTCCTAAAGGATAAGTTGGAGGTTCAAGTCCTCTCAGGGACGCCATATTGGGATAGAAAACTGATAAAAATTCAGTTTTTTTTCGTGAAAAATATAACTTTTAAGAATTAAAATTTTTAAAAAAGAAAATACTAAATAAAAGTTATTAAAGTTACTAATCAATTATGGTTAATTAAACCTCTAAATTATTATAAAAATGAATTTTTTGATTTACTAATAGGTGTTTACAAGTTAAGAAAAGTATGCCATAATTAAATTAAGAAATAATAAGAGGTGAATATTTCATGAGTGTTTTAAATCTTGATTTTTCTATATATAAAAAAGATATAGTAGAAGCTTATATTGAAATTTTTGGAGAAGAGTATAGAGAATTTCTTGAACAAAGAGCTGATAAAATTATGACTTTAGTTTATTTGCAAGATAGAGATGTAAGTGATTATTTCTTTTCTCAGATAGACTGTAAAAGAAAAGAATTAGGAATAAAGTTTTTAAATCAAATTGGTTTTAATATTGATAGTCAAAATATAGATTATACTATAGAGTTACCAAAAGAAGCAAATGATATATTAGGAGAATTTTTGGGACCATTTGTTTATTGGTTTAATACCTATCGAGAGCCTTATCTAATGAATATCGAATATGACAATATACCTATATATATTATAAATAAGTTAAAAAGTTCTAATACTCCTAACGTAACTATCGATAATTATAAAGATTTTAAAACAAGTGAAGAATATCAAAAAATTGTTGATAAAATAAAATATTTTAAGAGCGTTTATCAAGAATTATTAAAAGAGATGAAAGATTATCAAGGTAAAGAACAAGCTGATTATTTAGATTTCTTTGAAACGGAAAACTTAAGAACTCAAGAAATTAGTAATGAATTTATTTTATATGCTTATAAAAAATTTGAAAAATATTTACCAAGAGAAATAATAGATAGATTAAATGCTTTATATAGTGATGATAATGAAAAAGCTTATGCAATTATTGGACTTTTAAAAGGTAAAAACGATATAGAATATTTTTCTTTAAATGATGAAAAAGAATTAGAAAAAATAAATTTTGAAAATCCTGATGATGAAATAAGATATATTTATATTGAAAGACTATCTTATTTTAAAAAACTAGGTATTAATATAGAAAAAATTCCTAATACTTTGGAAGAACTTCATAAAATGTATCAGACATTAATAGCAAGAGATGATGTAAAGAAAATAATTCCATCTTTTGATCTTATAAATACATATGATAAATTTAAGAAACAAGCTATTGATTTTACTGAAAGAAAAACAGTTTTTACAAGTAAATCAGTAGAAAAAGCTAGGGAAAAATATGGGGAAGATTTTACAGGTTTAAATTTAGCTACACTTTTTAATTTTACTAAAGCTAAAACTGTAACTTCTGAATATACAAATAATATTAATGGAAAAAACCAAATTTTAATTACTATTTCTCCTAGTGAAAAATCATCAGGAGTTCTAGATTATGTTTATTTACATGAATTTTGTCATGCTCTTGAAGAAGATTTAGAACATAATCAAGGATGTGGTTTTGAAGATTGGAGTGAAAAATATAAAGTAGCTCGTAATCCTTATCTTCTTAATAAAAGATTTTTTGAAATAATTAATGAAGCTGTTACAGATATATTTGCAATAAAAGCTAAAGAAATACTACATAAAAAGGGAATTTATATGGCTAATGAAAATTATTTAAAATCTAATTTAAATAGTCTTAATACTAATGTTATTTTAAAAAATATGTTAATGCCATTTATTAATAATTATTATTCTGAAATAAAGCAATTTCGTTTATATCATGATAAAAAACCTTTATTTGATGCAATAGGGGAAGATAATTTTTTAGAATTAAATGATATTATTAATCTAACTTCATATTTAATAAGTGGAACTTCTGATAATTATGAAGAACTTATGCAATCTGAAAATATTCAAGAGCAATTTCAAAGATTAAATGCCTTATATGAAAAAATTGCTAAAATGAATAGTGAAGGGTCAATGAGTATTTGATTAATATTTTAAAGAATAATAAATAAAAAGATTAAACTAATTTTTAATATGAAAAGTAAGAAAAAAACTTACTTTTTTTTGCTAAAGAGTGCTCTTTAAAAATAGAATAAAAGATGCTATAATTATTTTACGTCTTGAAAAATAATATTAAGTTTAAGAATGTTCTCATAGTATAATGGATAGTACGAATCCCTCCGAAGGATTAAATGTAGGTCCGATTCCTACTGAGAACACCAATATAGTAAAAAAAGCATTTTGATTGAATGCTTTTATTTTGGTTTATTTTCTTTTAAATAATTTTTAGTTTGTTCAGTATCATTGACTAATTCAGAATTATTTATATCTAGAAGGACAATAGCATCACATATTTTATAATAATAAAACTTAACGATATCATCATAATCTTCATCTCTAATAGCTTTTAAGAGAGCATCTTTATATTCTTTTCTTTCACTTACATCTATATAAAGAGGAGGAATATTAATTCTTTTTAGTAAAAGATTTAAAAGAGCTCTTATTGTTCTTTTGTTTCCATCTTCAAAAGGTTGGAGTTTTATTAATTTAACACTTAAAATGATACAATCATTTATATAACCGAATAGATTACCACTATAATAATTATCAAATATTCGATTAGAAATAGTTGGATTTAAAAACATATTAAATATTCTTGAAGCAGTTTTAGGAGAAGGAACTTCCGTATTAAAATCTTTTAAAACTACTTCGTTTTCTCTTAATTTTCCACCATATTCTGGATTAGGACATTTAGAATAAAGTTTACTATGAATAATTAAAGATGAAATAAAAATATTAAAATTATCTCTTTGGAAATCAAAATCATTTATATAATCATAAATTAAACTAATACCTTCTTTTTCATATTGGGTAACACCTTCATCAATTAATGATTCGTTTTCAATAAATAAACGTTTATATTCTTTAATAATTAAACTAAAATGAGGTTTAGCAACTTGATAAAAATAAAGAGCAATTAAATTCTTAGCTAAGAATATTTCATTACTATCTATTTTTCCAGTTAAACGTCTGCTTTTATATTCTTCATAAGTAGTTTTAATGAATTTTCTAGTTTCTATATCATTACTATTCATAACTATCAAGCCTTTCTGGGACATTTAATTAAAGTTTTAAAAAAACTTGACTGTTATTATATATTTTAATTCTCTTTTTGGCAAGTAATTTTATTGAATTAATTATTAATATTTGATAAAATAATCATAAGGGATGATAAGATGAAAGAATTATTAAGATTTAAATATAAAAATACAGAGTTATGTTTATTAGAAAATGAAGGTAAACTTTATTATGTTAAGATAGTTAATGGAAATTTTATTTTTGATATAACGGAAGAAGAAAGAGAAATAATAAATAAAGTTTTAGCTAAATTAACTCCTTCAAGAAATATATATGATTTTGGATTTATAAAATATAATCAAAAAAGATATAGACATTTTTATGATATGGATAGAAATTTTCATCTTTTCTATGAGGGTGAAGATTTAAAACTTCCAAATCAAAATGATATGTTAATATTAAATAAAGTTTTTAATAATCAAGAAGAATATTTTGCTTATCGAAAGAGTGATCAAGATAATTTTTATAAACCTAAAAAAGTTATTAAAAGAGTTATTGCTATTGGTTTATCATTTGTAGCTATTGTTTATATAACATCAGAAGGAATTAAATATTTAAATAATAAGTTTAAAATAGAACCAATTTCTCCAATTGTAATAGCTAGTGAAGTTAAACCAACAAGACCACCAAAAGTTAATGATATTCCTCTTGCATATGATGATCCTTTACTTCCTAAAGTCTCACATAATCATGAAGTTATAAAACCAGAAATGGAAGATATTTATAAAGCTATTGAAGATAATATATATATAAGTCAAGAAGAAAAAGAGTTACTTAAAAATACTTGTGCTTATTATTATGATAGTATTGATTACATTGAAGAGAAAATTGTTTATACACTTCGTAATTTAAAAATAGAATATATTAAGAATCCTAGTGAAAATGGAGTTAAGGGAATAGCTGATAAAGTTACAGGAGTAATTAGAATTTATAATGCTGAGAATTTTAATGAAGCCCCAAAAGATGTTTTAGAAGAAGAGGGGGGACATTTTTTAAATTCTCAAACTACTCCAAGTTATGGTGTCAATTTTTATGAATTTTTAATTAAATTAAATAAATATGAAAAAGATATTTATTATGGTAATTCTAATAATGGATATAATTCATTATATTCTGATAACTATTGTTATGCTTTAGCATTGTTTTTAGATAAAGATACATTAAATAAGGCTTTAGTAAATTCTGATCCTAACATTATAATCGAGAATTTGAAAAAAATTATACCTGATGGGTCTCTTGCTTTAAATTTATTGATTAATATTGATGCTTATGAAAACCTTGTTACAAGTGTTGTTAAAGGTGAAGTTGGACATGAGGCTGAAGATACTTTAAAATATTTAAGAAAATCAATTGAAGCTACTTTAAATGCTTATTATAATGCTAAATATCAAGATACAAATGAAGATAATCTTAATATTTTATATTTCATAGATAAAGATAGAGCTATTGATATCATAGGAAAAGAATTAGAAATTGATAATGAGACAATTTCAGCAATTAAAAAAAATCCTGATATGATAGTGCTTAATTCAAGAAAAGGTATATTCGTTCCTGATACAAGTATGAATTTAGCAGTGCCAGTTTATCATCGTGAAGAACCTAAAATTTATTCAAAAGATGAATTATTAATTGGAAAAGATGGATTAAAATATGATAGTATTGATGAAATTATGCATGATCCAAACTTATTTCAAGTTGATTATGAGCATTATCGTTATGTGATTATTGAAGAAAGTTATGATTTATATAATGTACCTGATACTATCTCTAAAGATACAAAAAGTATGAGGTAAAAATGCAGAAAGTTTTAAGTTTCAAAGATGATGATAAAGAATTAATTTTATTTCTTGATAATAAAAAGTTATGTTATGGAAAAAAGATTAAGTCTAAGATAAGTTATGATTTAGATACCAATGAAATTAAATTAATAAAGAAAGTTTTAAGGAGGTTTTTACCATCTGATTATTTAATAGATATGGGAGAAATTTCTTTTGAAAATAAAAAAATTAAAACATATTTTGATTATGAAAGCGGTAGATATCATTTTTATCATAATGAAAAATTACCAACTTTAGATGAATTTATTAAATTGAATAAAATGTATAATCAAAGGGAAGAATTTGTTTATGAAGATTCTAATGATGATTTAGATAAAGATTTTTTAGATAGTTTAGATGATGAAAATTCTAAAGAGGATTATATTTTAGAAAAAATTAAAGTTGGGGAAAAGTATATAAAAGTTATATTTAGTTTAACTTTGATTTATCTTTTGAATTTTATATTAATAAATTATGGGCCAACTACTTATGGTGCTTTAAGTTATCAAGCTAAAAATAAAATTTTAAATGCAATTGAAAGAGTTACAGATTTTTCTTCTAATGATTTAACTAGTAAAAAGGTAATAGAAACTATTAATCAAAATCCAAATTTAACAGAAGAAGAAAAAGAATTTTATCTTAGAGAATTAGATTTCATTGAAGATCAAGCTCCTTATATCGATCAATCTGATTTTTTAGATACGATATCTAAGCTTGATATAGTTTATAATCAAAATGCAAGTGATGATAAGAATGTAGGAGGTTCTTGGAATAAAGAATATAGAGTTAATATCTATGCAACAAATGGTTATTCAAATGCTTCTAAAATTAAATTAAGACATGAATTGTATCATACTGTTACTCAAAAAGAAGCAATTGATGATTCAAAAAATACTTTTGTTATTCCTTTTTATGAAATTTTAAATAGACAAATGGGAAACGAATATGAAGGAGGAAGTGTTTTAAATCCTGAAGCTTATGATAGTAGTTATGCTTGGTTAGAAGAATATTTTTATCGAATTGCAAGACTTTTTAAACCTGAAACTTTAAGAAAATTTCATGCTGTTCCTAATCATGAATATTTAATATCTGAGTTAGTAGAAATCATTAAAGATGTTGATAAAGCATATCAATTATTTGATGCTTTATATCAATATGATCATGCTTATAAAGCTATTGAATTTCGTCATCAAAAACTTTTAGAAATAAAATCTCTTACTGATTGGGAAGAGACATTAAGAGAATCACGACAAAAGTTAGATTCTTTAATAAAAGAATACTATGATGCAAAGTTTAAAGATGTTAGTAATTATCAAAATGATTTAGAATACATTTATCTATATGATAAAACACTTGCTTTAAAAATGATAAATGAGGATATTAATTATAAAGATGAATTTAGTTATATGAAAGAGAACTCTTATATTGTAAAAGGACCTAATTATTTTAATTTAGAAGATACTGATTTTGTTATTGCAATTCCTCGTCCTTGGAATGAAATAATTGATGAAAATGGTAATTTAATTGAAGAGCAAGGGCATGATTTTTATTATTATGATTATAGTTTAAAAGAAAAAAGAATTATTAATCAAAATGATAGAAAAATAATATAGTTGTATTTATATAGGAAAATTTAGTATAATAAGATTAGAAAGGAATTTATATGGAAAAAGCAAAAGTTTATTTTACTAAAGAAGTATCAGGAGAAGCTTTAGTAAAAATGTTTAAAAAATTAGAAAAAGATTTACCAGGTAAAATTGCTATTAAATTGCATTCTGGGGAAGAAGGAAATCAAAATTATTTAAGACCAGAATTTGTAAAACCTATAGTTGATTATTTAAAGGGAACAGTTGTTGAATGTAATACGGCTTATGATGGTGAAAGAGATACAACTGAAAAACATTTAAAATTAATGGAAAATCACGGTTGGAGTAAGAATTTTAATGTTGATATTATGGACCAAGATGGTGAAATAGTTTTAGATATTCCAAATGGTAAAGTCTTAAAGAAGAATTATGTTGGTTCACATATTGAAAATTATGATTCAATGCTTGTTTTATCACATTTTAAGGGGCATCCTATGGGAGGATATGGTGGTGCTTTAAAGCAGTTATCAATAGGCGTTGCATCTGGTCATGGAAAAAGATATATTCATTGTTGTGGACATGATGGAAGTTATGAGGATATGTTTAATCAAAACCAAGATACTTTTTTAGAATCAATGGCTGATGCAGCATCTTCTGTTGTTAATTATTTTAAAGATAATATTGCTTATATTAATGTAATGTGCAATATGTCAGTTGATTGTGATTGTTGTAATGTTGCTGAAGATCCTTGTATGGAAGATATTGGTATCTTAGCTAGTTTAGATCCTGTTGCTATTGATCAAGCTTGTATTGATTTAGTTGAGAAATCCGATGATAAAGGAAGAGATCATCTACTTGAAAGAATTAATTCAAGACATGGAAAACATACAATTGATGCTGCAGAGAATTTAAAAGTAGGTACAAAAGATTATGAGTTGATTAACGTTCAATAGTAATCTTTTTTATTATTTAAAAGTAATTTTATATCATTTTTTTAATAAGTAATAAATGTTATGAAATTTGTCGAGAAAATTTGGAATGTTAAAAATTAAGGATTAAAATCATAAAAAAATTAAAGAGTTATTTGAATTTTATATATTTTAACATAAAAAGATTAAATAGTATAAGATAATTAGATTGTCTTTAATTAACAAATTTTATATTTAAAAAGTGATAAGTAAAATGTCTAAAAAACTGGATTGCCTGACTTACTATAAATTAAAAATAGAAAGCATGAACTTTCTATTTTTATTAATGTTTTAATTACTTAGATTCTTCAATTATCTTTTTAACTTCATCAAGACTTAATTTAGTAACTTCAGATATCATTTCTAAATCCATATTTTTCTTATTGAGCTCAATAACTGTTTCGTGTTTGTTTTTTAAAATTCCTTGAGAAATTCCTAACTGAATACCTTCATTTCTAGCATCATTTAACCTAATATTACGTTCAATCTCTCTTAAATAATCATTCATTTCTTGACTCATAAAATCCTCCCGA
>CANRJE010000038.1 GCA_947630865.1 uncultured Bacilli bacterium
AAAAATTCTTTTTCTAACTCCTGACATATAATAGTTTCTCTTTTCGCATATTGAAGTCTATCTAAAATTATAATTGGAATATTAAAATCACTTGCTGCTTGAATAGTTTCCTGATATAGTGGATTATCTTCATCAAAGTTAGTTGGATTATTAATATCATCAACGATATAAACAATATAACTAGGCTGTCTTTTAAAGTTTTCGTTATCTCTATAATCTCGTCTTTCAATTAGTATTTCATTGTGACCATAATTAGTACTATCAAGTAATCTATCAGGTGGATAAAAAGCGAATGGATTAGCAATTGATAAAGAATAATTACTCATAAAACTATCGGAATATAATGTCTTATTACTAATACCAAGTAAAGCTCCAGCTTCATAATCAGCAAATCCTAAAATAGGGTGATTAATTTCAGTTGTAAGAATTAAAGAATTTCCAATATAACTAGTAGCAATTCCATGATTATCAATGATAGGTCTATTCCAATCATCTTTAAAATTATCTGGTCTATCAATTCCTCGGTATCCTCCTAAAACATGAACTTGTAAATTAAAATCATCATTTAAAAGATAAAATTCTAATTTTTTATCATTATATTTAGCATTAGTTAGACGATTATAAATGAAAGGATTTTCAAATTGTAATTTATGATTGTTATTTATCTTATCATTTTCTTTTGGTTTATAAAGAGTTTTAGAATATGCTTTACTATATTCACTTCTAATAGCAACTTCTAAAGCAATTGTTGTATAAAAATCACTTCTAATTCTATCACTTGTAATATATAAAAATTTAAGTTCATCTAGTGAATTTGAATTAAGAATTTCTCCAATTTCATTTAAAATACAAATAGTTGATTTACGTATCTTAATATCATTTCCATTTTGATATAAACCATATCTTTCTTGAATAAACATGGCTTCTTTAATATCTAATCCAAATTTTTTCTCTAAAAGAGCAATTTTTAAATCTTCTAAATTTATAGAATTATTTTGAATTTTTAAAGTTATTTCTTTAAAATAATCGTCCTCTTGTTTGATGATAGAACTATCATCTAAATCTTTATTATTATTAATTTCATAAAAAGTTATCTTCTTTTTTAAAATATAGATTAAATTTTTTAACTCTTCTTCAGTTAAATTATCAATATCTAATTTTTCTATTAAATCTTCTTTATTTTGAATATTTTCAAATATATGATAAATAATAGTTGTAAAATCATAATCTTTTATATTTAAAATATTATAAATTTTAGCAAGAACCTTAACAGTTTTAGATTTAAGTTTTAATAAAACTCCTTGAAAATCAGGATAAATAGCTAAAGCTTCAACAAATTTGATATCAAGATATTTTAAAGTTTTAGGAATTAAAGTTTTAAATATTTTGTTGTTTCTTTCATAAAGATAACTTAACTTATCTTTTAATTCTTTAGGAGTTAAATTAAGTTTTTTAGAATAAAGATTGATTAAATCATCATCATTTAAAATATTTTCTGGAAAAATAAACATTAAAGATAAATCATTATATGTACTTTTAAGAGCATATTTAGAAATTGGCAAATTATATTTTAAAACAGGAGGGGGATTGCCGTTTAAAGAAGCCTCAATTACTTCTAGAAAATCACTTCCATATTCATTTATAATATCTTCAGTATATAAGTTTTCATAAAATGAAAAATAAAGTTTTTTCTTTTTGTTTTCTAAACATTTCTTAAAAAAATAAGGATTTTCATATAAACTATCAGGTAAGTAATTATTATTTTCTTCTAAATAGGTAAATAATTCAGATAAATTATCATCGATTATTTCATTTGTAAAAAGTTTTGGAACAAAGAAAGCATAATAATTTCTATATTTATTAGAAAGAACAAATTTTAACAAATCAGGATTATGTCTTATAGGATAAGGAACAAAACCTTTCATTGCTTTTAAAATAAGATGACCATATTTATCAATTATATCTTTTGTGAATAAACTATGATTAAATTTTGATATTATATTTAAATATTCGTGTTCTAAGCAAAAGTTAAAAAAATCAGAGTTTTTAAATAGAAAATCAATATCAGTATAGTAAGTACCTATTAATTCATCTTTAAAAATTTTAATAATTTTTTCACCATGACTATCAAAAAGTTCTTTAGTAAATAATTGAGGTTTAAAAGAAGTTATAAGACTTTTTAAGTTAAAATCGATAGCTTTTTTTAAAGTCGCAATATCATCTATTTCCAAAATAAAGTGGTATTTTTGCTCATCATTAAAGAAGGGGATAACTAGATCAAAACGATTAAGTTTGATAGCAGTTTCTATAAATTCTTTAAGAAAAAATTGATTATTTGGAAAATTTAAAACACTTTTATCTTCATTAAGATAACTAGTAATATCTTTTATATCTTTTAAGTTATTAATAAATTCTTCAATTGACATTAAAATCACCTTAGAATATACCAATTATTTCGTTGCCTTTAACATCGATGTTTAAATAATTAGCTGTTTTAGATAAACCTGGCATTCTAACAACTCCTCCCATTAGAATTGTAATAAATCCTGCACCATTATTTATTTTATAACCAGTAACAGTCATTGTAAAATCTTTAGGGTATCCTAGAATATTTTTATTATCAGTTATTGAAGCTGGAGTTTTAGAAATACATATTTTATAATTACCATATTTTTTATCAAGAGCTTTGATTTCTTCTTTTAAATTACCTTCATATAAAACTTCTTTAGCATTATAGATATTGCGAGCAAATGTTTCAATTTTTTCTAAAATAGGGGCATTGATATCATATATTTCATAATGTTTTTTATTTTTTCTATTAGCATATAAAACAACTTTATCAGCAATTTTTTTAGTATTTTTACTACCATTCTTATACATTTCACTTATCAAAGATTCAACACCTAAATTTTTACAATAATTTTGAAATAATTCAACTTCATCTTTCGTATCATTTTGAAATTTATTTAAGATAACTAAAACATTGTCATTGAACTTTTGCATATTTTGAATATGAAATTTTAAATTTTCAAATCCTTTTTTTAGATTTCCTTTACCATGATATTTTAGACTTCTAATAGTTGAATTAATGATAATTAAATCAGGATATAATTTATTTAAAGAACATTTAATATCCATAAATTTAACAGCACCCATATCACTTCCAAATCCTGCTTCTGTTATAACGTAGTCTGAGATACTTAAAGCTGTTTTAGTAGCAACAACGGAATTACAACCATGAGCAATATTGGCAAAAGGACCTCCATGAATTAAAACGGGATTATTTTCAAGAGTTTGAACAAGGTTAGGTTTAAAAGCATCATATAAAAGAGCCATAACAGCACCTGTTCCATTTAAATCTTTTAAATAAATATCACGTCCTGTTTCACTTACTCCAACTAAAATATTATCAAGTTTATTTCTTAAATCATCGTATGATTTAGCAAGGGTAAAAATAGCCATGATTTCACTAGCAGCTGTAATTGTAAATTTATCTTTTCTAGTACCTAAATCAATATTTCTTAAAGCTCTATCATTGATATCTAAACATCTTTCAAAATAAACGTCTTTAATTTTTAATTTATTTCCTTGATAGATATGATTATCTATAATAGCTGAAATTAAATTATTAGCTGATGTTATAGCATGAAAATCCCCTGTAAAGTGAAGATTAATATTATTCATTGGAGCAACTTGAGATTTTCCTCCTCCTGTTGCACCACCTTTCGTACCAAATACAGGACCAAGAGATGGTTCTCTTAAAACAGCAATCGAGTTATAACCATTTTTATTTAAAGCATCATTTAAACCAACAGCAAGAGTTGTTTTTCCTTCACCATAAGGAGTAGGGTTAGTAGAGGTAACTAAAATTAATTTACCCTTTTTTTTAGATTCTTGAATATTGATTTTAGCCATATATTTTCCATAAGGTATTAAATCTTTATCTTTAATATTTAATTTTTTTGCAACTTCTTCAATAGGTAAAAGTTTAGCCTTTTTACTAATTTCATAATCAGTCATTTAAATCACCTAAATAGATTATAACAGATAGATTTTACTTTGAAAACGAAAATAGACAAAATAAGACAAAAAAAAGAAATTAAATTTTATTATTTTAATTTCCTAATTTTCTCGTCAGTATAATCTTCTAAAGGATCTTTCATAAAAGAAGAATGAGCAAAAATTTCAACAGGGACATTTTCAGCTAAAAGTTTTATTTCTTTAACTTTAAGTTTTGTATATGTTTTAATATTACTTCTTTTATTACTAAGTTTTTCATTTTGAAAACCTTGATACAAAATTCTCTTTTTTTCTTCGGTTAAAAGACCGTTTTGTTCTTGATAAAAACCCAAAAAGTCTAATAAAATTGTATTAACTAAAACACTCTTTTCATCATCAAGAGAAAGAACGTAATCGTATTCTAAAATTTCATTCATATTTATTCCTCCAATTATTATATAATTTCAATTTTTAACAAGTTAGTTTTAGAAAGTTCTTTAGATTTCTTATCAAGATTTAAACCAGCTGTTAAAATGATAATATCATCTTTTTCTAAATTCATAAAGTTTAGAGCTTCTTTTCGTGAATTTTCAAAAACTTCTTCAGTAGCTTTATATTCTCCAACAATCTTTGGATAAATTCCATAATATAATGTTAAAGCTTCGGCAACTTTTTTATTAGTCGTTAAAGTTAAAATAGGGGCTAGAGGTTCAAAGTTAGAAACTAATTTAGCAGTTCGTCCTGTTATAGTAGGAATAACAATTAATTTGGCTTTTACATCATTTGCAGTTTTAACAACACTTTTAGCAATTGCAACTACGGGATCACTTATATTTTCATTTTCATATAATTGTTTTACATCGATAGAATTTTCTGTATGTTCACATATTTTGGACATATAAGTAACTGCTTCAATAGGATACTTACCAGTTGTTGTTTCTCCACTTAACATAACAGCATCTGCTCCATTATAAACAGCATTTGCAACATCAGTAACTTCAGCTCTTGTTGGTCTAATATTTTTTTTCATACTTTCAAGCATCTCCGTTGCTATAATACAAATTTTTCCCTTTTTTCGACACATATCCGCGATTTTTCTTTGATAAATAGGTAAATCTTCCATTGGAACTTCAACCCCTAAATCTCCTCTTGCTACCATAATACCATCAGATACTTCCATAATACTTTCTAAATTATTAATACCAGTTTGACTTTCAATTTTAGAAATTATTAACATATCACTTCTATTTTCTTTTTCTAATATTTTTCTAACTTCTAAAACTTCTTCTTTATCTGAAACAAATGATAAAGCTAGATAATTTCCTCCATTTCTTGCTGCATAGATAATATCGTCATAATCTTCTTTAGAAATAAATGGTATATCTAATTTAACTCCTGGAACTGATAAACTTTTTTTACTTTCAAGAATACCACCTGTAATAATTTTAGTATTAACATAATCTTTATTTTTTTCAACAACTTCTAATTTCATTAACCCATTTTCAAGTAAAATTATATCTCCAATATTTAAAGAATCAATTGCTTCTTTATGATTCACTGAAAAACGTTCTTGATTTCCAATTACGTCTTCTTTTACAATTTTGATATATTCATTTGGTACTAGTTTTATTCCTTCTTCAATAACTAAACCATTTCGAAATTCAGGACCTTTGGTATCAAATAAAATTCCAATAGTTTGATTAGTTTTTTCTCTTACTTTATTAATAACATCAAGAGCCGCTTGACGTTCTTCTAAAGTAGCATGTGAAAAATTAATTCTAGCAACATTAGCACCATTTAAAACCATTTGATAAAAAGTTTCAACATTAGAACAAGCGGGACCTATACTACATATTATCTTTGTCTTTTTCATAATTACTCCTCTCGACAATTATAACATACTTAAGTATATAATTATAGAACTAAAATTATTTTTAAATAATTATTCTCTTTTAAGAAATTCTTTAATTCTATTGCAAATTTATAAAAATATTAGTATAATCTTTATATATGATGGAAGAGAGGATATATGAAAATAGAAATTAAAGAATATAATAGTTTATCGCTTCTAGTTAGTTCAATTGTTTTATTCGTCTTAGGTGGTTTAATGTTTAGTAATCCCCAAGAGGTTGTAAAAGTTATAACATATATTTTAGGTGGATTAATATTTATATTAGGTGTTTACAATTGTATTAAAAATTATCTTGATGTTAAAAAAGATTCAACAACGTCATCATTTGGTATGGTTATTGGAGTTTTATTGTTAGTAATCGGCTTAGTTATTATCTTTTTAAGTGGAGCAATTGAATTTTTATTTCGTTTTGTAATAGGTGGTTGGATTTTATTTAGTGGTATTAATCGTCTAGCTTATGCATTGATGCAACCAAAGAAAGATAGTTATTTTTGGGGAATTTTGGTATTAGCTATTCTATTGATTAGTGGTGGAGTTTATACAGTTTTATATAAAAATCTTGCGGTTAAATACTTTGGACTTATTTTAATGATTTATTCAACACTAGAAATTATCGGTTTTATATTTAGTCGTAAAAAGGGAGTAAAAGAAAAAGAAACTGATACAGATATAAATGAAGAAAAAGTAATTGATGCAACTGTTATTGAAGAAGTAAAAACAATTGAACATCAAGAAGAACCAAATCAAGATAAAAATAAAAACAAAAATAAAAAAAATAAAAAGAAAAAGAAAGATAATAATAAAGAATAAAGGAGGACTATGAAAGAAATTTTAAAAGATAAAAAAAAGTTAATGGAATTAATAGTTTTATTAATTGTTATAATTATAATAGTAGTTGGAGTTATAATTTTCTTAAATAGAGATGAAACTAGTAAATTAGATGATGAAAAGATTGTTAAAGAACAAAAAGAAGTAACAGATTTAGTTTCAAGTTATGTTACTGAAGAAGTTAAAGAGTATGCTATAGCTAATTCTAAAATCGAATTTACAATTAAAGAATTAAGAGGAATTTTTAATACTGATACTAGTAAATTTAATGAACTTAAATATGGTTGTAGTGAAGATGGAACATTTATCAAATACAATAATGAATATTCTGACTATAGTGTAATGCTTGATTGTAAAGATTTCTATTTAAATTAATTTCTTAAATTTAAGATTGTTTTCAAATTTTTGAAAATAGTCTTTTTTGTTTTCTAAATAAAAAAGTGTATTTGAATTTAATCAAATAACACTTAATTTAATAAACGATTAATCATATTAACAATAGGTTCTGAAGCAAGATATAAATTTATAATATAAAAAGTGATACCTAAATAGAAATAGATTTTAAAGTTATTATAATTTAATCCTTTTAAAAGTTTATAAATAATTAAACTAAATAATATTAATTCAAGTAATAAGAATAAGATAACTTGTAATCTTAAAGTTGTAAATGAATAAGCATTAATATATAAATACATACGATAATAAGAATTAAATATTAGAATAATTGAAAAAATTGTTAGTAAAAAAATTAAATATTTAATAGTTTTATTTTCTTTAACGAGATTAGTTTTATAAAGACAAAAGAAAGTAATAATAATATTTATAGTTGTAACAACTAATAATTGAAAGAAACCTTCTCTAGCATATTCACTATAAGTATATTCAATTGGTATTTGTAAAAAGTTTGTTGTTAGTTTTGAAATTTCTGATATTAAAAATAAAACAAAAACTAAATTAATAACAACTAAAATAGTAGTCATAACCGATTCATTTACATTAAAAGTTCTTCCTTTAGTATCAACTATATCTTTTTTTCTAAGAATATTGATAAAAATTGAAAATCCAGCAATGAAAGTTAAAGAGAAAATATAAAGATTACTCCAAAGAAAATGAATATTAAATATATTTAAAAAATTAGAAAATATATTATTAATAAAAGTTGAAAAATACATATCACTTGATGCTAAAAGAGAAAGTAAAACTATGGCAAGAGGAATAGAAATTACTAAACCTAAAAGGATATTAAGAGATTTATATTTTTTATTTGATTTAGGTTTTAAACAATTATTTAAGTAATTTAAATTAGAAAAATATCTAGTAGGAAATACTTTAAAGAAAAGAATTAGAATTTTACTAGTTAAATCATATTTTTTATTTATTAAAGAGAAAAGACAATAGATGATAATCATAGGTAAGATAAAAATATTTAAAATTCGATTATTAAAAGTTTTAAAAAGAATAGAACTTAAAATTATTAAAGAAATAGGTATTATAAGTAGAAAAGCTTTTTTGTTTTTTAATAAATTGTTTTTCTTTATATTAATAAGAAAATTAATAAAAATAATAGTTATAGGAATAATAAATCCTTTTAAATAATAATCAATATTTAAATTATAGAAAATAGCTATAATTAAGGAACTTATTAAAGATGAAATTAATAAGAATCTTAAATTATAACTTTCAATTTCATTTTTAGTTAACATTATTTGTCCTCCTTATATTCTAAAATATCACTTGGTTGACAGTTTAAAGCTTTACAAATTAATTCAAGAGTTGAGAATCTTATAGCTTTAGCTTTATTAGTTTTTAAAATAGATAGATTGGTAGTAGTAATACCTGTTTTTTTACTTAATTCATTAAGGCTTATTTTTCTTTTAGCCATCATAACATCTAAATTAACAATTATCATAACTCCTCCTATATTGTATAATCTATTTCTTTTTTATATTCAATTGCAACTTTATAAATTTGACTTAATACATAAAAAGATAGACTAACAACAAAAGTAATTAGGGCTATTGCTATTGAAATAATAGTTGGAATAAAGAAAGATTTAATAATAATGATTATTGATAAAATCATGAATATAACGGCAATTGCTTTTAAAGATTTAACAATTAAAGGTTTAAAAGGATCAAGATAAACATTATTAAAAATAATGATTAAAATAAAAATGATACTTAAACTTAATATATAACATAAGTAAAAAGCTATTTGATAGAAAATTGTTTGGTCTTTAAAAGGAATAAGATTATTAAATATTACTAAATCATATAATTTTGGTATAAATGGTAAAAGAATGATTCCTACTATAAATATTATTTTTAAAATTACTGAGACAATTTTTGCTATATTACTTTTCATAATGTGCTCCTTTCAATACATATAATAGCATACTTTTTATTTTTGTCAATAAAAAATTATCGATAATCATAAAATATTTTTATTTTGAATAAGTTAATCACAATAAATATATGAAAATTTCATAAAAAAAACATATTTTTTAAGATATTTTGTGTTATACTTATTAGAGTAGGTGAGGGATAATGAAAAAGGAGTTCAAAACATTAACTGAACAGATTGAGATATTAAAGAACAAAGGTTTAGTAATTGAAAATGAAGAATTTGCTAAGAATGTTCTTTTTAGAGAGAATTATTTCTTTTTAAATGGATATAGACATCTTTTTATGCGAAGTAGTGTTGATAAAAGATATATTGAAGGAACAACTTTTGAAGAATTATATAGTTTATTTCTTTTTGATAGAACTTTTCGGAACATTATTTTTAAAAATATTTTAACTGTTGAAAATAATATTAAATCAATTATAAGTTATCAATTATCATTAAAATATGGTTATCGTGAAAAAGAATATTTAACTCCTAAAAACTTTACAAGTAATAAAGAAAAAGTTAAGCAAGTTAATGATATTTTAAGAAAGATGAAAAGACAAATTAATATCAATGCTACACAACATTCAGCAACTATGCATTATGTTAATAACTATGGTTATATTCCTTTATGGGTATTAGTTAAAGTTTTATCATTTGGAATAGTTGGAGAATTATATTCTATTTTAAAAAAAGAAGATCAAATGGGAATTGCAGAAGTTTATAATTTAGATGTTGATGTATTAACAAATTATTTAACAATTCTTTCTAATTATCGTAATTTATGTGCTCATGAAGATATTGTTTTTGAAAATAAAACTCAAAGAAAGATTGATGATAATAAATATCATAAACTACTGAATATTAAAATTATGGACGATGAATATATTTATGGAAAAGATGATTTATTTGCTTTAATTATTATTTTAAAACAAATGTTATCAAGTGAAGAATTTGCTAATTTTATAGAAGAAATTAGACATAATTTAGAAAATTTAGAATTAAATTTACATACAATTAAAATTGATAAGGTACTTGATAGAATGGGATTTCCAATTAATTATTATGAGATAAGAAATTTAGATTGAGGTGATTAAGATGAAAGATAAAAATAAACTTAATTTTATAATTTATTTATTTGTAGCCTTTATTGTTGGAGGCTTAGTTATGTATTTTATATCTATAAATACTGGGGCTTTTGCTAGTTTAACAGGTATAACTGGTAATAGTTCTTCTAGTAGTTCTAATACTTGTAGAGCTTGTAGTGGAACAGTTGTTGTTAAAGAAGGTTCATTATCAGCAAGTGTTGAAAAAGCTTATGATGCCGTTATGATGGTAAGAAATTATAAAGGAAGTAGTATTGCATCAACAGGAAGTGCTTTTGTTTATAAAACTGATAGTAAATATGCATATATGTTAACTAATCATCATGTTGTAGATGGAGCAACTAAAATAACTCTAATAAGAAGTGATGATGAAGAAATAGATGGTACAGTACTTGGAAGTGATGAATATTTAGATTTAGCAGTTATTAGAATCGATAAAAAAGATTCAATAGATGTTGCTAGTATTGGTAATAGTGAAAAATCTAAACTAGGAGATATTGTTTTCACGATTGGTTCTCCACTTGGATATGAATATCGTGGAACGGTAACTGATGGTATTTTATCTGGAAAAGATAGAGAAGTTACTGTTAGTGTTTCAGGTAATTCAAGTGATTGGGTTATGAAAGTATTACAAACTAATGCAGCAGTTAATCCAGGTAATAGTGGTGGTCCACTTCTTAATGCTAGTGGAGAAGTTATTGGAATAATTTCTTTGAAATTAGTTCAAACAGAAGTTGAAAATATGGGATTTGCTATTCCAATTGAATATGCTATGAGTCATATTGAAAGCTTAGAAAAAGGAAAAGCTATTGTTAGACCAATGCTTGGTATTTCAATGATTAATGTATCTGATACATATTCTTTATATCGTAATGGTATTATATTAGGTGATGAAATTGATGAAGGAGTAGTAGTTGCTGATATTACTTCAAATTCTGGTGCTAGTAAATCAGATTTGAAAAAGGGTGACGTTATTCTTAAATTAAACGATGAAGAAATTAAAAATATTGCTTATCTAAGATATGAATTATATAAGTATAATGTAGGTGATACAATTACAATTACTTATATGAGAGATAATAAAGTAAAAACAGCAAAAGTAACTTTAACAGAAAGTAAAGATTAAAAAAACTTGAAAAATCCAAAAATTATGATATTATTAAAGTAGGAAAGGTAGTTGATAATAATGCTAAATAAAAATAAGTTA
>CANRJE010000039.1 GCA_947630865.1 uncultured Bacilli bacterium
CAGTATAAGTTGCTGTTTTAGTGTTATAATTTGTTGTATCCGTTGGAGTAAAGGTAACAGTTATTGTACTTTTTCCTTCACCTACTCCTTTTACTGATACTGAAGAATTTGTATTAGCTGCTATTTCATTTGTTATTCCTGGACTTACTGTCGCAATTCCAGTTGAACCAGATACATTACTAAATTTACCTTTAACACTTGCCTTCTCATTAAAAGATAGTGTCTGACCACCATCTACTTTTCCAGTTGTTGCCGATAATGTTAATGTTGGATTTGCTTTCGCGATACTACAAATTATTGTTTTACTTGTTGTATTATCAGTAAATCGATAATTATCTTTTGCTTTTGCTGTTACTGCATAACTTCCTGCATTTATTTTCTTGTTATCTGTAAATATTAATCCTTCTCCTGGTGTTTTAGTTAATTCTTGTTCATTTCCTGTATATACCACTCCTTGTTTACAATAACCTTCTGCTGTTGGTGCTGGAACTCTTTTATATAATTCATAATTTATTGTTTTTTCTGTTTTTAAACCAGCATTATTTTCTACTCTTACTATTAAGTTATATTTTTCTATTTCTTTTGTTTGATTTATATCAAAACTTGTAGCAACTTTTACATTTTTATAATAAACTTTACTACTTCTTTTTTCTAATGAATATTCAACCGTTTTTATTCCACTTTCAGAATCATTTATATTTTTTACTCGATTGGTAATATTTGCTGTTAATCCACTAGTTGCTTCTATTTCTATCTTATCATTTACTCCCCTATTTTCAATATCAAAAGTTGGAGCTGTTTTATCTATTAAAACAGTTATTTCTTCTTTTGAACTTGTAACTCCATTAGAACCTGTTGCATATGCTTCATACTTGCCACTTTTATCTACTATTACACTACAACTTTTTACTCCACTCTTTTCCACCAATGAGCATTTCTTTTGATTACCACTTTCATCTTCTAAGATTGCTTCTTTCATATCGTTTAAAGTTTCAAATGTTATTTCTATATCTTCACTTGACCAAGTTTTTCCATTTAAATTATAAATCTCTCCTGAATTTCTTTTCTTGGCCCTCATATTTAAACGATAATTAGTTGTTCCATTACATGGAAGGCTATCTGTTTCATACTCTCCACAACTTAAACATACATAATAATTTGTTTTATCTAAACTATCCTTATATGCTCCTACATAACTTTTATTTAAATCACAAGTTTTTCCTCTTGAATCAACTATCTTTTGTCCTTCTTCTGTATAACCATTATCTACTAAATATTTTGCTGTTATTTCTTTTTGATCTCCAAAGACACTTGGTAAATCATTTGTATATGAATAATAATGAGTTCCTGCTGATAATAAAGATTGTTCTACCGCTTTATAATATGTAACATCTATTCCTTTATTGATATTTACATATGCTGTTATTGTTATTCCTAAAACTATTCCTAATATTATTATAACTGACAATAATTCTACTATTGTAAATCCCTTTTTTCTTTTCACCCTTTCACTTCCTATCTTTATTATCTTTAATACCTTTATTATATATTATTTTTTCTAATTTAACAATCATAAAAAAAGAAAGAACTTTTATGTATTCCACTTTACAAAAAAAATTGTAGAATCTAAAAACACTTAAAAGCAAACTTTTAAGTGTAATTTTAACTATTTCATAATCATTCTTGATTTAATAGAAAAGCATCACATGATATCAAAATTTTATAATCATCAAAACCATTACTAAAATCAATAATTGTTTCATCTAAATTACAATTATATTCTGATTTTTCAATAGCACTTATATCTATTTTAAATTTCTTTTTTAATTCATTAAGCGTTAAACTATCTTTATTATTTTCTTTTAAAAACTCTTCTAAATTAGGAATCTCTTTGATATAATTTTCAATTTGAGAAATTACTTTTTTTTGAGCTTCCAATCTATCAAGACCTAATAAATCCTCTTTATTTTCTGTTTCTTCTTTATTTTTATCAAACGACTTTTTATCTTTTTCCTTATTAAGGATAACACCAGTTATTACCAAAATTATTCCTAAAATAAATATACTAAGAAGAATTATTTGTTTCGATTTTTTTATATTTTTCATATAAAAACCTTTCTAATCAAGAAGAAAAGCATCACATGCTAAGAGAATAACTTGATTATCATAAGAACCATTGAAATTTATTAGAGTATCTTCAAGAGAACAACCATATTTTGAATTTTCAAAAGATGTTGTATCTACTTTAAACTCTTCTTTTATTGTTTTTAAAGTAATATTTTCAATTGAATTTTTTTCTACATATTCTTTTATTTTTGGAGTTTCTTCTAAATACTTTTTTATAATCGATGTTAAAGATGTTTGGGCATTCATTCTATCAAGTCCTTTTATTGATGATAAGGTATCTTCTTTTACTTCCTCTTTTTTAGAATTTGTTAATGAAAAGATAATTACTGGAATCAAAATAATCAAACATATTATTAAACAACTTTCAATAGAAAAATATTTTCTTTTTTTACTTATTTTTTTATTCATACTCACCTCTAATTAGTACAACTACCCCAACCGATTGTATATGGATCATCATAAGTTCCAGAACCACCACAGAATAAAACCTTTTCATTTAAGTTAAAATTAATTCTAAATTTGTTATTAACAGGATACCATGCACTTATACCACAATTTGGATATTGATCACTATTACCACATAATCTACCTATACTATCAACTACATAGGCATGAGCAGTATTCCATCTATGATATGTCCATTCCGGTCCAGAATATAACCATGTATCAGCTATAATAGAAGAACCATTAGCAAAAGTTAACCCATTATTACCAGTTGCTAACATCAAATCAGAAACCGAAGTAACTACTAAAACAGAATAAAATTGTCTAGCCCATGCAAAAACTTCGATATTTAACAATTGATCTGCATTTTTATTATATAGTACTTTTGAATTTGTAAGACCATGCATAGTAGTAGTTATTAAATTATACCAAGTTAACGAATCTTTAAAATTCCCTGCATATAAAGATTTTAATCCTTCAACAGTATTATGAATTTTAGCTAAATCATAATATTTCGCTTCTGAACCATCCCATACACCAGAATATTTATCTGTATTTATAACTCTAACTTGATGATTAGTTCCAAAAATACCTATAATACGATGATTTTTTGTTGAACAATCACTTGATCCAAAACAAATATAATTGTTAGGCTGATTTGCTTTAGTTCCAATATATCTTATATTTTGATTTGCAGTATCACCATATACACCTGAAGACCACAATTTTAATTCTTCTTGTTTTTCATAGAAACAACTTCCCATAGGATCTCCATAAGTACAATAATCACAAGTAGCTCCAAAACAAGTCTTATCATAATAATAATTAATTACATTTTTGGTTTCATCTTCTGATAAAGTAATTGTTTGAGCTGATGGAGATATGAAATTAAGATACTCTAATACTTCTCCTGTTATTCTTGCTCCAATATTAGCCTTACCAGTAACAGTTTTAGCCAAAGTATAATTAACACCATCGTTATTCATTTGATAATGTTTAATTTTATATCCTACCGTTGTAACAGTTGCTGTATAATTTTTTGATACTGTATTGTAATTTGTTGAATTTGTAGGAACAAATCTAATAGTTATGGTACTACTACCTGTTTTTTTACCAGTTATAGTAACACTTTCTGAAAGTCCTGTTTTTTTGGTTGGACTAATAGATACATTAGTATTTGATGTTGTATTTGTAAAAGTTCCAGAAACACTCGCTGTTGCTGTAAATCTCCGAGATGTTGATATTCCAACTTTTCCACTTGATTCGCTTAATGTTAAAGTAGGAGTTGCTTTTTGAATTGTATAAACCTTTTGTGCTCCAGTTAAAGTATAATTATTTTTGTTAGCTCGTCCTCCACTTACACTTGCTATACTTGCCGTTGATGTGTAACTTCCTGCATTTATATTCGTTGTTCTTGTTATATTTAATATTTCTCCACTTACTCCACTACTTGCTGTTGCTGTTGGTCCTTGTCCTTGTCCATTATATTTAAATGATGAGATTGTTCCCCATGTTACACTTACACTTTTCTTTTCAATCGTATATTCTTTTGTTGTTCCTGTTAAATTATAATTATTTTTATTTGCTCGTCCACCGCTTACACTTGCTATACTTGCTGTTGATGTGTAACTTCCAGCATCTATATTCGTTGTCCTTGTTATATTTAACGTTTCTCCACTTACTCCACTACTTGCTGTTGCAGTTGGTGCTTGTCCTTGTCCATTATACGTTAACGTTGTTGAACTCCAAGTTACACTTATATTTCTTTTTCCAATTGTATAATTTTTTGTTGTTCCTGTTAAATTATAATTATTTTTATTTGCTCTTCCTCCACTTACACTTGCTATACTTGCTGTTGATGTGTAACTTCCAGCATCTATATTCGTTGTCCTAATTATATTTAATGCTTCTCCACTTACTCCACTACTTGCTGTTGCAGTTGGTGCTTGTCCTTGTCCATTGTAAGTAAATGATGTTGTTCCTCCCCATATCGTATTAATATCTTTTTTCTTAATATTACATGATAAAGTCTTGCTTGTTGAATTATCATTATAAGTATGATTACTATCAGTATTTACTGTTACCGTATAAGTTCCAGCATTTGTTCCTGCATTATTTTCATAACTTATGCTTTCTCCTCCACTTGCTAGTGTTTGACTTTGTCCATTATATGTTATATTATTGCAACTTCCCGTTGTTGCAGTTTTAGCTTTTGCTATTGAACATGTAAATGTTCTTTCTCCTTCTGTCTCATCACTATAACGATAATTTTCTTTTAGTCTTGCTGTTACTATATAATTTCCTGCATTTGTTTGCTTATTATTACTAAATAATAATCCTTCTTCTTCTTCTTTTGTAATTATTTGTTCTTTTCCATTATAAACTATATTATTTAAACAATATTCTTCTGATGTTGGAATAACTACTTTTTTATAAATTGTATATGGTACTCTCTTTTCTGTTATTAATCCTGCATTATTATACACTCTTACTTGTAAGTAATATTTTCCTAATTCTAATGTCTTATCAATATCAAAATTAAATATTTTAGTTGGATTACTTCCACCATTTGCTTCTACATTTTTATAATAACTTTTTGCACTTTGTTTCTCTAAGGAATACTCTATCGTTTTTATTCCACTCTCATTATCTTTTATATTTTTTACTTTATTTTTTACCGTTGATGTTAAACCTGACTGTACTAAAATTTCAATATTACCAGTATTTTCTATATCATATAGTGGTGGTGTTTTATCTATTAACACTTTTATATCTTCTTTTTTACTTTCTATTTCTTTACTTCTTGCATATACTTGGTATTCTCCGCTTTCTGTTACTACAACACTACAACTTTTTACTCCATTTTTTTCTTCTAACGTACATTTCTTTTCTTCTCCTGTTGCCTTTTCAACAACTACTTCTTCCATATCATTCAATGTTTCAAATGTTATTTCTATATCTTCTCCTGACCAAGTTTTTCCATTTAAATTATAAACCTCTCCCGAGTTTTTCTTTTTAGCTCTAATATTTAACCGATAATTAACTGTTCCTGAGCATGGAAGTGTATCTGACTCGTATTCTCCGCAACTTAAACATACATAATAATTTGTTTTATCTAAACTATCCTTATATGCTCCTACATAACTTTTACTTAAATCACAAGTTTTTCCTCTTGAATCAACTATCTTTTGTCCTTCTTCTGTATAACCATTATCAAACAAGTACTTTGCTGTTATTTCTTTTTGATCTCCAAAAACACTTGGTAAATCATCTGTATATGAATAATAGTTTGTACCTGCTGTTAATAAAGATTGTTCTATAGTTTTATAATATGTAACATCTACTCCTCTATTTATATTTATATATGCTGTTATTGTTATTCCTAAAACTATTCCTAATATTACTATAACCGACAATAATTCTACTATTGTAAATCCTTTTTTTCTTTTCACTTTTTCACTTCCTACCCTATTATCTTTATTATATATTATTTTTTTTAATTTAACAATCATTTAAAAAAATATATCTAAATTAACTAGATATATTTTTGCAATTAAACATGTTTTATAACATAATATTTCTTTTTACCTTTTCTTATAATTGTATATTTATTAAATAAGGCATTTTCTTTTTTTACAACAAATTCTAAATCATTAACCTTATCTCCATTTATAGAAATTGAATTATTACTAATAAATTCTCTTGCTTCTCTTTTACTATTAACAATTGACGCATCAACTAACAAGTTAACTAAATCTTTATCGATATCTAAATCATAACTTTCCATAGCTTTAGATGCATCTTTTAATTCATCGATAGTTAATTCTTTAATGTTTCCTTTAAATAAAGATTCGCTTATATGAACAGCTTTTTCATATTCTTCATGCCCATGTAAGAAAGTAATAACTTCTTCAGCTAATTTTTTATGAGCAAGTCTTAAATGTGGTTCAGAGTCATTTACTTCAGCATATTTTTCAATTTCTTCTTTAGGTAAAAAAGTATAAATTTTTAAATAATCGATAACCATGCTATCTTCAACATTAACTAAAAATTGATATAATTCATAAGATGATGTTTTTTCCTTATCAAGCCATAAAGCATTACCTTCACTTTTACCAAATTTAACTCCATTACTATCTGTAACAAGTGGCATTGTAAAAGCATAAACTGTATCCCCAGTTGCTTTTTTAATTAAATCAACTCCAGCTGTAATATTTCCCCATTGATCACTTCCAGCAACTTGCAAATCACAACCTCTTGTTTTGTGTAAATGTAAAAAATCTAAAGCTTGTAAAATCATATAAGAAAATTCTGTATAAGAAATTCCATTTTCAAGTCTTCTTCTGATAATATCTTTATCTAACATATAATTGATTGTAAAATATTTACCATAATCTCTTAAAAAATCAATCATGTTAATATCATTATACCAATCTAAATTATTAACTACTTCAAAACCAAATAATTTTTCAGCTTGAGCTTTTAATCCTTCATAATTTTTTTGAATCTCTTCTTTAGTCTTCATGTCTCTTTCACTTGTTGCCTTAGGGTCACCTATTAATCCTGTTCCTCCACCTACCAATAAAATAGGATGATGTCCTGCATCTTTTAATCTTTTAGGTAATAAAAAGCTTGATAAATGTCCTAAATGCATACTATCTGCTGTTGGATCAGTTCCAATATAAAAAGTCAATCCTCCCTTATTTAATTTTTCTTCAAGTTCTGGACTAGTAATATCTTTAATTAAACCTCTCCATTTTAAATCTTCATATAAAGTCATTTTATCTCCTCCTAAAATAAAAATCATTACAAACTTAAGGACGAATAGCCGTGGTACCACCTTATTTTTGTAATGATTTACACTCATTATCTTAACGCGATTAACGTTTTAACTCCATTTAGGTAACTTCTTTATTAATTATATTAGTTTTCACCTACCACTAACTCTCTTTAAATATACGATTAATAAATAAACTAAACTTCTCTGTTAAATTTATTCTATCTTATCAAAAAATATAATCTTTGACAAGTATTTTATAAAAAAATTTAGACGATATAGCATGATAAAACAAAATTTCTTTACTTTTTCCACATTTTGGTGTATAATATAGGCGTTTTTAAAAGAAGGGGGATTTATGTTTAACTGTAATAGTATAAACTTATTAACTTTTACTTATTATTTAAAAGTTATTTTAGGTTTATGTATGACAATTGTGCCTTTATTCTTTATAGAAAAGATAGTTATTAGTTTTATTAAAAATAAAGAAAAAGGTTTTAAAATTAATAAAATGTTTTTAAAAAAACAATTAAAAACTATTTATTATTTAATATCAATCTTTCTTCTTGCTTTTTCTCTTTACAATGTTATAAATAAAGATGGAAATAAATGTTTTATGTATGCTACAAAAGATGTTTTAAATGATTATAAAGTTGCATATAACGAGGTTACTAAGAATAGTTTAGATGAAAAAACGAAAAACAATTACTTAGAAAGTGTTCTACTAACGTCTTATGATAAAAATATTGAAAATAATAAAAATGTTAATATTCCACCTATAGAAACTGTTTTAAACAATAAAACTAAAACAGAAGAAACAGTAAAAGTAGAGCAATTAAATAATAAAACAAACGATACTACTTATTTAAAAGAAACCGATAAAACTATTCAAAATAAAGTTTATGTTGTAAATGGTAAATTTTACTTACCTAATTATGTATATGGTAATAAAGCTAGTTATTCAGGAGTTAATTGTCCTAGTAATCCTTTAAAAGAAGGTTATAATAATCCATATGGTTACAATAATTATTTTTATACAAGATTAACAAAATTTGTTGAAGCTGCTAAAAGTAATGGTTACAAAATAACTATTAGTCATCAAGGTTGTCGTAGTTATAAAACTCAAGTTAACTATTACAATACAATGGCTAAAGGTAGAGCTGCTCAACCAGGTTATTCACTTCATGGATTTGGAATTGCAAGTGATTTGGAATTTTATAAAAGCGATGGAAGTGTTTGTCCTTATGGAAGAACTGATAGTAGTTGTCCTAGTATGGGATGGGCTCATAAAAATGCTTCTAAATATGGTCTTACTTTTCCTCTTTTACATGCTAGTTATAAAGAAGATTGGCATATTGAACCTTTAACAAAAGTTCGTTATTAATCAAGCATAAGCTTGATTTTTTTAAATACTAGTATAATTTTCATTAATTTACATCTTTAAATATACATGCTATAATGTTATTAATAATATAAAGAGGTAGGAATGAAAGATTATATAAAAAAAGGAGCAATAGTTTTAACTGCTATTTTATTAGTAGTCACAGTTTATTTTTTAATTCAAAATAAAAAAGATAAAGATTATATATCTGATAATAAAACTAGTCAAACAAATGACTATCAATTAGTATTATTTGGTCCTGAAGAAGTATCTATTTATAAAGGAGATAAGTATGAAGAAATCGGTTATTATGCCCTTTATAAAAATCAAATTGTAACAAAACAAGTTAATGTCTTTGATCGTGTTGATAATAATACCTTAGGCACATATATTGTTACTTATAATATTGATAATGTTGTTAAAAGAAGAATTGTTAATGTTATTGAAAACCCGAATGATAATATAGATGATATAACTCTAGAATTAGTAGGAAATAAAACTGTTAATATTTATACTGGTGATACCTATTATGATGCAGGGTGTTTAGCTTTTGATAAAGATGGTAATAATATTTCTAGTAAAATAGTTACTGATAATAATGTTAATACAGAAATAGAAGGTAATTATAAAGTAACTTATTCAATTCTTGAAAATAACGAATGGAAAAGTATTGAAAGAGAAGTTATTGTAACTGACAATTATGAAGAAGAATCAAACTTAGAAATAGATGTTGAATATGATTCAAATAATGTTGGTAAAAGTCTTGAATTAACTATTGTTGCAACTGGAAATAAATTTTCTTATATAAAATTACCTGATGAAACAAAAGTATTAGCAAATTTAGCAAACTATACGGTTGATAAAAATGGAACATATTATTTTTATGCTTATGATACAGCTGGTAATTATCAAATGAAAATGGTTCAAATTACTAATATTGATGTAACCAAACCAATCGCATCATGTAAAGCAAAAAGTTTAGGTGATAAAACTGATATATCGGTTACTGCAAATGATAATTCTGGTATTCAAAAGTATGTTTATCAAGGATACTATGCTAGTACTTTACCTAATTATACAATTAATAATTATCTTGATAATGCAAGAGTAACTGTCTATGATAATGCTGGAAATAGCCAAACAGTTTTATGTGAAATGGAAAAAGGAAATTTAGAAATTCATTTTATCGCTGGAGTCTCCGATGATGATGCTATTTTAATTAGAAGTAGTAATAAAGTTATCATGATTGATGGAGGAAGATATGCAGCTAAAGATAAAATTGTTAACTATTTGAAAGACTTAGGAATTACGAAAATTGATGTTATGATGGGCTCTCATGTTCATTGGAATCACGTTCAAGCACAAGCAGCTATTTTAGATAATTTTCAAGTTTCAGAATTATATTATTCTGTTGATATTATGAATTGTGTTTCTAAAAAGCATTGTAAAAGTGATGATGTTAAATATATTAAAGATAAAATAAGTAAAAAAGGATTAACTCCTAAAATTGTAAGTGTTGGTGATACTTTAACAATTGGAGATTTAAAATTATATTTTATTGGTCCTACTAGAGGTATATTCACTACCTTTGAAAATGCTAATTCATCTGTTTTCATTATGCAATATGGAGATAATAAATTTTTATTTACTGGTGATACTCCAAGTGAATATATGAATACTTCAAAATTCAATGCTAATGCTCAAAAATTAGGAGTTAGCCTAGATGTTGACGTTTTAAAATGGCCTCATCATGGTTATGAAACTTTAAGTAATGATTTCTTTAAAGCAACTACTCCTAAATATGCTATTATTCCTAATTGTTGCTCATGTTCAAGTAAATATCCAAGTAGTACTAATAAAAGTTTAATGAAAAAATATGGTACTAGTTATTATCAAGTATGTGATTCTAAAAACATTGTCCTAATAAGCGATGGTAAAAATATAACCATTAAAACAAATCAAAAGGCTAGTGATTATAAAAGATAATTTTTTTGGCAATTATAATAAATAATAAGAAAGCAAAATAAAACAATACAAGAAAATTAGAAAAAATGATGGTGCTATTGCCTTAAAAAATTCTTTAACGTGCTTAGCAACATGAATATATAATGATAAGGCAAGTTTCTATATTCATATAATTTATACCTATCTACCACTTCATTTGATATTATAACAAATATCACCTTTTGCCATCTTTAACTCCTTGTATAATAATAGCCCATAGCATAATACTATGGGCTTTTTTAGAATAATTTAGTAGTCTCCCAGTCCTACATGTATTCTTTCGGTATCACCTACTCTAACCTTACATAATAAGGCGTTAGTGCAAGAAGAATATTTACACCCTTAAATTATTCTATACAATATTATGAATCATATTTATCATAATATTCATTCATACCATTTTTAGGTATATTGATATCAGGATTGCTCCTGTAAATATACTTATATCATTATTTTTAGGAAAAATCAAATGTTTTTTTATTTGAGTTTCGGTTTTTTTAAATTTTTTTTGATGATTTTTTTATGTAATGACAAGTAAATAGAAATTTT
>CANRJE010000040.1 GCA_947630865.1 uncultured Bacilli bacterium
GTATTAAAACGTATCATAGCATATTCCATATTACGTTTTAATACTCTACAACTCATAATCCATAAATCAATATGTAATTCTTTTTTATTTTTAATATGACCTATGACAACACTTATTACTCCATTATCTCCAAAAATATCTTCAAGTTTTCCATAGATTTTTATATAATCATCACTATTGTTTACTTCTTCAATATCAGCAAGTGAATATCTTTTTGTTGTTAAATTAAATTGATTACTTTTATTACTAAGTTGAGAAATTCTTTCTAAATATATTTTTTTAAAGTCTGTAATCTCAGCTTTCATCTTCAATGATTTTAAATAATCATCATAGTTGTCAAAGGTTGCCATCATTTGACTACGTTTAGCATTATCTTTATAAAGTTCACTTTTCTTTAAATCTTCTGAAGAAAAATTAGTAACTTCAAAATAAGCATTTCTATCTATTATCTTTATATAATTTTCTGGAACATCAATTTCTGGAACAGCAATACCATCAATATAATTTTCAATTATTTTTCTTTCAGCTGGATTATCATCAACAAATACAAAACTATCAGCTCCTAAATTTAATTCTTCAGATATATCTTTAACATTTAAATTTTTAGGATTCCAATTAGCTTTTATGATAATGAAATCATCTGGTTTTAGGACTCCTGCTGGATGATTAAGTCCTGCTATTGCATTTTCATATTCATTTTTTGAATCAATGTTTAAAATTACTCCTAAACTCTTATGTTCTTTTAAATAATTTTGAAATTCAGAATAAACTTGCCCACTTGGAACTTCTGGTCCAATAGCTAAATTTTCAACACCATCATCTCCTACAATTCCACCCCATAAAGTATTATCTAAATCAAGAACAAAAGCCTTTTTATTTTTACCATAAATTGATTTGATAATATTAGCAAGATTAAATGATAAATAAGGAATAGCTGGAACTTCCAAAGCATATTTATACATATGCCAATAGAAACTATTAGACCATTTATCAAGTCCATAACATGATGAAATATAATTTATGTCATTTATAAAGAAATTCTTAGTCTCATTAGCATAATCATAAAACATTTGATTAAGTCTAGTTATAAAATTTGTTTTTCCATGAATATCCCAAGCATCTCTATTTCCTAAAAGTCTATAATATGGGTATTCAAAATTATTTTGAATTATAGTTGCATTAAACTTTTTAAATAAACTTTCCCAAACTTTTTTGAATTTGGAAAATTCAGATTCTAACATCTTATCAATTATCTTTTTTTCATCATACATTGTTGGATATTCAATAATATTACGATTAGTTGTATGAATATAAATGATATCAGGATTAAATTCATCTAACTCAGGATTTCCAAAAACAGCATCTTCATAAAATTTATTATATTCTGATTCATAAAAAGTTGGTTTAATACCATAATTTAAAAGAAAAATTTCAAGCATATTTTTAATTTCACTAGTTGTTGAACCACCTAAAATAGCTATTCTCTTTTCTAATAAATTTTTATTTTCTAATAATTCCCTTTTAATCTTCTTTTTATTTTTTATTAAATATTCAGTATCAAAAGGATATTCTAATTCTTTCATTTTCCCTCCACTATAAAAGCATACAAAAACTTTAGTATTTTCTAAACTCTGTATGCTAACTTATTGATATCAAAAAATAGTTTATTTTTATAAGCCCCCCCCATGGTTGACAATTTGTTAACTTGTTTTAAATTTTGCATACTATCAAATCCTTTCAAAAATAGGCGTTTAAAAAAACAACTGCATTAATTATAACATAACAGCATTTTAAATTCAATAAAATTATAGTATAATCAGTTTAGGTAATAACCTGAAAAACAATTTTCGAGATTATATGTATCTTTAATGATGTGAAAGGAATGTGAATTGTTATGAACGTAGGTATTGATATTGTTGAAAATAAAAGATTAGAAAATAAAAAAGAAAATTTTATTGATTTAATTTTAACTTCTAAAGAAAAAGAAGAATATGAAAAAAAAGGTTTAAGTTATCTTACTGGAAGATTTGCTGTTAAAGAAGCTATTATGAAAGCACTTCCTAATACTAAAGAATATAATTTTTTAGATTTTGAAGTTTTAAATAACATTGATGGTAGTCCATATGTTGTAAATCATGATAATTTAAAAATTTCCATATCTCATGAAAAAAATTATACGGTAGCAATTGCTATTTTAAAAGAATAATAAATATATGTTTAATCCCACTCCTTATAAAGAAATGGGATTTTTTAGTAAAATTTAAATTTTAATCGAAAGTTTCTAAATTAGTTAATATATAGTCATGCTCTTCCATAGAAAATGGTTGTCTGCAATAAGGACAAACTCCTGTAAAATTAACATCAAGATTAGCACCACAATTAGGGCATTTAAACATTTCTTTTTCAATTGCATTTATTGATTTTCGAAAAGTTAAAATATTTTCTTTGACAACTCTATGATCGTTTACTCCACGTTTATATTTTTTTGTTTCAGCATCGATTACATAATCCATATATCTAGAAATAATTTTAACTGTTACCTCTTCATAATCTGAATTCGTAGTTGTATTTAAAATCTTAATCTCTTTAACATTTAATTCATCATACATTCTTATCTCTTTATTTTTAATATTAGTATCAACTATATTTTTATATTTGTTATACATCTCATCACTTAAAAAATGTTTAACTCGTTCAATATCATTTGACATAATACCATATAATAACATTATATAAATATTTGAAAATTTACTTATTAATTCACTTTCCATAATTACCTCACAATCTCTTGTTTTATCATTTTTTTATCAGTTAATATATAATCATCTGTTTTCTTAATAATAACACCTCTACAATATTCACATTTTGCACTATTTCCTTTAGGAAGTGGAGCTCCACAATTTGGACAGAATTTAGAATCTTCAATATCAGAAGTTCTTTCAAATGTTAATTTATAATAATATCTATTAACTCTATTACTATCACCTCTTAAAACTTCTTTAGAAGTAGTATCAATTATATAATCTCGACATGTTACAATTAAAGTTACTTCAATTTCTTCAGTTTCACCTTTCTTTTTAATACCTGTTATATAAGCAGTTCCATAATTTATATCTTCCATCATATTCTTTTGATTTTTATTACTTAAAGTTAGTAACTGTGTTTTATAAGTATTAAACATAGTATCTGATAATAAACTTCTTACACTTTCAATTTCATTATCCATCCAAGCTATTTGAATCTTTTTATAATTATCAAACACTAAATGTTTAAATGCCTCATAATTAAAATCATTACCTAATTTACTATAAATATCATCGTCTGATAATTTTCCTTCTTCATCATATGTTATGTTAGTAGTTTTATTTTTATTAACTGCCATAATTATAAAAACAATAATTATTATAATGATAATAATAGTAGTAACTGAAGACATAGGTCCTACTATAACTCCGCCTGAACCATAATCATAGTCATAATCAAAATCGCTTCCTCCAAAATCAAAGTCGAAATCACTATCAAAACCACTATCAGCTTTAACAGGTAAACTGACTAAAATCAAAATTGAAGTTATTATTAGCATAATAATTGGTAATTTATTTTTTATTTTCTTCATTTTTTAATAATCTCCTGTTTTAACATTTTTTTATCAACCAAAATATAATTATTTGATTCTTTTACAATGACAGTTCCACAATATTTACATTTTGTACTATTTCCATCGTTTAATTCTGCCCCACAATTTGGACAAACCTTTGTTTTTTCTTCTTCTAAACTCTTTTCAAATACTAATTTATAATAATATTTATTTATTATATTCTTTTTTCCTCTTAATACTTCTTTTGTATTTTTATTTATTATATAATCTCGACAAGTTACAATTAAAGTTGTTTCAATTTCTTCTTTTCCTTTATTTATATTAATGTTAATATTTGTTATAAAAGCATCAATATATTCTATATCTTCCATCATGTTTTGCTCTTGTTTAGTACTTAATGTCATCAATTGAGTCTTATAAGTATTAAAGATAGTATCCGATAGTAAACCTCTTACACTTTCTATATTATCATTCATCCAAGCAATTTGAATTTCTTTATAATTATTGAATACCATTTTCTTAAATTCTTCATAGTTAAAATCACTACCTAATTTACTTATAATTTCTCCATTAGACAAACTACTATTCCAATTTTGTTCAATCAATGTCTGATTATTCTTTTTGGAAATACTTGAAATGTAAAAAATAACATATATACTAAATATTAAACCAAAAATAGTCATCAAATTGCCACCAATTATAAATATAACAATATCAGTAAATATATAAACTAATAATTTTCCTAATAGTTCATTTTTCTTTCTTTTTTCAATTATAAGAGTTGGCATTGCTAAACAAGCATAAGAAACCATTATGATAAAAATTATATAATTTATTATACGAAAAGGATATAAAATACTTGAAAAAGAATGAACGGAACTACTTCCAGAACCATAATTACCACTAGAGCTACCTGAATCCCATGAACTACTACCAGAACCCCACGAGCTTCCAGAGTCCCATGAACTGCCTGAATCCCAGGAACTGCCTGAATCCCATGAACCTCCTGAATCATAGTCACTATCAAAACCACTATCAGCTTTAACTGGAAAACTAAATAAAAGCAAAAATGAAGTTAGCATCAACGCAATGATTAATAATTTATTTTTATTCTTTTTCATTTTTCTTCTCCTAATTTAACTCTTCAACATAAGTTAAAATATAATTACTTAACTTAATCTCTTTTTGACAAACTTCACATTTTGTCGTTTTTAATATATCTATTTTAGCTCCACAATTAGAACAATAGTTAGAATAATTTCCTATAAATCTTAATTTATATTGATACTTTTTAGGAACAGAAGATATATCAATAAACTTCTTACTTACTGTGTTTTCCACCTCAAGATTTATCATATTAAGTGTTAATATAACTTCAATATTTAAATTATTTTCTGTTTTTTCATTCTTTACTACTTTTAAATCAACAAAATTTATATCTTTATATATTTGCCTTTTATTTTTTTTAACTAAATCTAAAACTATTTTTTTATAATTACTATATAATTCATCAGACATTAAATTCTTAACATTTTCTAAACTATTATTTGAAATAGCTAGTAAAATATCTCGAAAATTTGAAAAAACTGATTTTTCTAATTTAGAATCAGAAATTTGTATAGCATTAGTTTTTTCAATTTTTTTCTGTTCATCTTTCCTTTGTTTTTTATAAATTATAATTAATGTTATTATAATTATAATAATTACTAAAATCGGTATAAAATTGATTTTGAAGAAACTAAACTTCATTTTAGAAATAAGTTCATCTGGAGTAGTTTGACTATTGATTGAATTAAAAAAATTACTTTCTATTTCTCCTAAATAGCTAAAAGGTAAAACCAATATTAAATAAAATGGTAGTAAAATAATTAGAATAACCATAATTACCTTTGAAGTTTCTTTTAAGTAAAACTTAATAAAGCTTTTACTAGAATTTTCAATATTTTTATAAGAAGCTTTTAAATTAAAATAATTTATAAACATAACAGTAAAAATAATTGCAATTGCTATTACACCAAAAAATATATTAGCAATAAAAAAGTTATTATTTGAACTAATAGAAAATTTGAAGTCAAGCATATTAACTATAAATAAGGAAAATATCAAAATAATTAAAAATGATACAATACAAGCTATAATATAACCTTTTTTTATTTTTTTTACATCTTCATTTTGATTCATATTAACCGCCCTTTCTATCAAAAAAAAGAAAAGAAAATATCTAAGCCGTTTTCTCTTCTGTTGCTATATTATAAAATTCACGAATTTTTTGTTCAATCTCATCGCGAAGTTTGGTATTTTGCTTTAATAAAAGCTTAACATTTTCTTTACCTTGACCAAGTTTTTCTCCTTTATATGAGAACCAAGCTCCTGATTTTTCAATAATTGAAGCATCAACTCCAAGATCAATTATCTCTCCTTCTTTACTAACTCCTTCACCATACATAATATCAACTGCTGCTGTTCTAAAAGGTGGAGCTACTTTGTTTTTAACAACCTTAACATTTGTTCTATTACCTGCAACACTATCACCTATTTTTATTTGTTCAGATTTTCTAACATCAAGTCTTATTGATGAATAGAATTTTAAAGCTCGTCCTCCTGGAGTTGTCTCAGGATTTCCAAACATAATTCCAACTTTTTCACGTAACTGGTTAATAAAAATAGCAATAGTTTTCGTTTTACTAATCGTTCCTCCTAGTTTTCTTAAAGCTTGAGACATTAATCTTGCTTGAAGTCCAACATGAGCATCTCCCATCTCACCATCAATTTCAGCTTGAGGTACTAAAGCAGCTACTGAATCAATTACAACAATATCAATGGCATTACTACGTACTAAAGCTTCACAAATCTCTAAGGCTTGTTCTCCTGTATCTGGTTGAGCAAGTAACAATTCATTAATATTAACTCCTAAATTTTTAGCATAAACTGGGTCAAGAGCATGTTCAGCATCTATAAAAGCAGCTCTTCCTCCTCGTTTTTGAACCTCAGCTATCGCATGAAGAGCAAAAGTTGTTTTACCACTAGATTCTGGTCCAAAAATCTCAATAATTCTTCCTTTTGGATAACCTCCAACTCCAAGAGCAATATCAAGAGATAAACTACCAGTTGGTACAATCTCAACTTTAACATGAGCATTATCCCCAAGTTTCATAACTGCCCCTTTTCCAAATTGTTTTTCTAAATCAGCTAAAACACTATCCAATGTCTTATCTACATCTTTTTTCGTATTATTCATAATCCTCCTTGTTAAAATCCTTTATCCCATAAGTTAATTGTATCTTGTTTAGAAAAGAAAATCAAGAAATTTTACAAGTTTTATATAGCAATTTTAATTATATTCTTATATAATAAAGAAAAGGAATTTTATATGATAATTGAAGAAAATGTTTTTAATGAAATAGAAATTAACAAATCAAAGTTTTTAACTTACATTTATAAAGTAAAAGAAGTGAATGAAGTTTTTGATCATTTAGAAAAATTAAAAAAAGAATATAAAGATGCAACTCATATCTGCTATGCTTATATAATTGATAATGAAATAAAATATAATGATGATAATGAACCAACAGGAACTGCTGGAATTCCTATTCTTGATGTGTTAAAGAAAAATAATTTAAACTATGTAGTATCTTTTGTTATTCGTTACTTTGGAGGAATAAAACTTGGAAGTGGTGGATTAGTTAGAGCCTATTCTAATAGTACTAGTCTTGCTTTAAAGAAAACAAAAATAAAAAGACTTGAAAAGTTAAAAAAAGTTCAATTAATAATTTCTTATCAAGAAAATAAATTAATTGAAAAATTATTAAAAAATGAAAATATAATTGATAAAAACTATGATGAAAAAATTACCTATATTTTATTAGTTAACAATGAATTAGAGAAAAAGATTAAAGATTATAATTTAGATTTTAAAGTAATTGACGATAATTATTTTTAATTTGAATTATATCTTTTTTATACCAAATATTATAAAGCAAAATGACTTATCAACATTACTAAAGAGCCTACTAAAAAACCAATAACTCCTATTATTTTTCTATGGTAACTAAAGGCTTCTGGTAATAATTCTTTTAAACTAATATTTATCATGATTCCAGCTATCAAACTAAATACACAACCAATCAAAAGATTATTAATCAAATTTCTTAAAAACAAAAAACAAATAAATGCTCCTAAAATTTCACTAAAACCTGATACTAAAACAACTAAAAAAGTTTTTAATTTCTTTAAAGTAGCATAATAAAGAGGAACAGCAATACTTATTCCTTCTGGAATATTATGAAGACTAATTGCAAGAGCTAATTTAATTCCTAAATTAAGATTTACTCCACTTACCATAAAAGTAATAATACCCTCAGGAATATTATGAAGAATTATAGCAAACATCGAAATAATTCCAACTTTTTTTAAAGAATTAGTATTTTCTTTCGTGACTTTAATTGAAATATAATAGGATAAATAAACTCCTAAAATAAAAAAGAAAAGCATTAAAAGAATACGAAATATGATATTGTAATTTATTAAATAATTAAATGAAGATGGAATTAAATCTGATAATGATATTGTTAACATAACTCCACTTGCAAATGAAAGAGAAAAAGTTATAATCTTTTCTTTATCACCTTTAAAAAAAATAATAAAGTAGCCTAGTAATGTTGAAAAACCTGCTAAACTTGTTAAAATAAAACTTGATAATATATTCATACTTAATAATATGAAAAAAACTATTAGATTATTTCTCTAATAATTTTTTACGAAATAAATATATTGTTGGCAGACTAAAGGTTGCAAGTGAGGCTGTAAATAAACTTGAAAACCAAGGATTATCAATTCCTGTTTTAGGAACTTCTATTTCTTCAATAGGAGTATTTTCCATTTTTAAAGTAATTACTTCTGAATCTTCTTTAATTGAAAAATTAATTATTTCATCAGTTAAATAATAACCTTCTCTACTTTTAACTTCTTTTATATAATAATCACCAAGTGGTAAATCATTTAAAACTATTTTACCATTTTTATCAGTTTCACCTTTATAAATAATTTTATCTTCTTCTCCTTTTAAATGAATTTCAATTAACGTATTAGATAAAGGTTTTCCTGTTTTAGAATCAATTTTTAAAAATTCTAATTTTCCTTTTGGTAAATAGTTTTTAAAATCAAAATCTTTTTCAATTATTTCTTTATATTGGTCTTCATAAGTAAGTTCAAAATAATGTTTTTCTTTATCAACAATATGTCCATTTGAACTTTCAGTTTCAATTAAATAATAACTTCCAAGATATAAGTTTTCAAGAATTCCTTCTCCTTTTTCATTTGTTATTAAACTACTAACTAAAGTATCTTTTTTATATTTTAATTCATTATTAAAATAAATATCATCTTTAGCATATAATTCATATTTAACATCTTTTAAGGGAATTTCTTCATAAGTAAAATCATTATCTTTTAATGTTAAATTTTCACCAAGTTTTTTGATAACTATTTTACCACTTACTCTTTTATTTGCATATTTAAAAACAATAACATTGTCAACTATTTCACTATTACTATCAATTTTAATCTTAACTTTTTCTTTATTCCAAGTATAAGGTTCCATTAATTCATCTACTTCTTCTAATTCATATTCACCACTTAATAATGATTTAGTTGTTACTTCACCATCTGTATTTGTTTCAAAAGTACATGAAGTATTTTCACATACATATTCATTTGTTTTTAAATCTTTCAATTTAAATTTAAAACCAGCCTTTTTTATAACCTCATTTGTATCCTTATCAACCTTAACAATTTTTAATTTTGCTTTAACTTCCAAATTCATTTCCATTTCTACCTCATCACTTGCTCTTAAAATTGCAACCTTTTGTCCAACACCTTTCGTTGTTGAATAAACAATTGTTGCTTTACTATCATATCTGGCTTTTTTTAACTTAATTTTAGACGTACCTGGATTCTTTAAAGTGATATAAAGTTTATTACCTTCTTTTTTAACTGGATTATTATTACTATCACTTACATCAAAATAACTTAAAACTTTATTTTTATCTTCAAGAACAATCGTATCTCCTAAATTTCCTGATAAATTTGTTTTAGAAAAATTAGGTTCTGTTTTATGAGAATTAACCAGTTTCATAATCTGATTTTTTTCATAACTAACATCAATTTCATTGCCATAACCATAACGTTCTGTATAAAATTCAACGGTTTGTCCTCCAACTTTTTCCCAAATTAAGGCTTGTGTTGCCATTCTATATCTTACTGTATTATGACCAGGGTATTCATATCCATAATGTCCAATTAATTGAATTAAATAATTAGTTTCAGCACTATAAGGGGATTTAGTAATTCCTTTTGTTCCATTATATTCAAAGAAATAAATACCAACTCCTGGTTCTATACAATAAACTGTTTTCCCATTCATGGAATATAAAGGGAAAAAATCTGATGTATAAGGTTTATTTGCACCTTGTCTAGTATAATAAACAGCCTCCTTTCTTCCTAAAGTCAAAGTTTCTTTTGCAAGTACTTCTTTTATATTTCCTGAAAAAGCCAAAAAAACGAAACATAAAAGCAAACTAAAATAATAAAATCTTTTTTTCATAAACCTCCTTCTATACCTAAATTTAATTGGTACAATTTCATCATAGTACTAACGAACAATAATGTCAAATTTTGTAAATTGACATTTTTCTTCCATTTTCGTGTCAATTAAACATTTTCCTATTTTTTTCTTAAAAATATTCCAAATTACTACTAAAAAAAATATATAATTAGAGAAATTAACTTAAAAAATCATAAAAAAAGACGAGAAAAATTTTTTTTCATTTCAATCTCGCCTTTTTAAAAATTCCTAGTGGGAAATTCAAATTTTACTACATATAACTTCGAAGTTTACTTAATACTTTACTCTCTTCTCTACTAACTTTTACTTGATTAATACCACTACTTTTAGCAATTTCACTTTGAGTCATATTATAAAAATATCTTTTAAGAATTAAATCTTGTTCTTTTTTCTCAAGTCTTTTTATAGCATCTTTTAACATAATTAAATCTAGTTCTGAAAGACCCGAGGATTCTACTAAATCATAATAATTTAAATTGTTATTATCATCATCTAAACTAACTATTTCAAAAGCATTTTTAACTTCTTTTAATTTATAGACTGGTATTTCTAAAAAATTAGCAACTTCTAATGCTGTTGGTTCTCGTTTTAGATGTTGACATAAAAATTCATGTGCTTTATTGATTGCTCCATTTAATTTCACTAATTCAGGTGTAATCTTAATACTTTTATTATTTATAACATATTTATAAATTTCTCCATAAATATACTTATAAGCATAAGTTGTAAATTTTGTTTCAAAACTATCATCAAAGTTTTCATAAGCTTTCATTAAACCAATACAACCAACTTGAAACAAATCTTCAATATCACCACGAAATTTCTTAGCAATACTATAAATTAAATTTTGATTATCTACTACTAACTCTCGAATATTATCTATCCCATTTCTTATCACCGAAACAAATATATAATATAAAA
>CANRJE010000041.1 GCA_947630865.1 uncultured Bacilli bacterium
TAACTTATTTTTATTTAGCATTATTATCAACTACCTTTCCTACTTTAATAATATCATAATTTTTGGATTTTTCAAGTGTTTTTAATTATTTACTCCATGTTTTATCATTGGGGTTGACATATTAATAGATGCAAAAGTGAAATCATGTTCTTTACCAAATTTAATTATATCTCTTAAAGCATCTCTTGTTTGGGGTTTTATATCATGCATTAAAACAACATTATAACTTGATTTTGAAAGACCATTTATGACATTTTTATAAACTTGAGATGAAGAATTAGCACCACCTGCATCATTGCTATCAACATTCCAATCAAAATAATGATAACCCCTGTTAACAACTTCTTTAGTTAAAGTTGTCATTATACCTTTTGAGTAACTCCTACTAACCGTATTACTACTTCCACCTGGAAATCTAATAATTCTTGCATCTTGACCTGTAATTCTTTGAACTCTATCATGAATAATTTTTAAATCATTAAAATAGGCATCTGTTGATTTATAAATTTTAGCATAATTATGTGTTGCTGTATGTAATGCTACGGTATGTCCTTCATCTGCTTCTCTTTTTATTAAAGAATCTGGTCCACTTGATGTTACAAAGAAAGTTGCTTTTACACCTTCTTCTTTTAAAATATCTAAAATAACATTAGTTGTTCCCTGCTGTGGCCCATCATCAAAAGTTAAATAAATTGTTCCTCCTCTTGGATAGACTGGCTCTTGAATTACTTTAACAGTTCTCTTTATTGATTCAGTGTTACCACTTTCATCAGTTACTTGATAAGTAACTTCATAAGTACCTATTTTTTTAGTATTAACTTTAGATGTATCAACTTTAACTTTACTATTAATATTTTTATCACAGTTATCACTTACAGAATAACCTGGATCTTTATAGTTTGAATTTTGATAGATAGTATAAGTTTCACTACCTTTTAATTTTAAAGTAGGTTTTTCTATATCTTCATAAATTAATTTTCTAGTTACCGTTCCTTCATTACCAGCAGCATCTAAAACACTATAGTTTACAAAATCTTTATCTATATCAACTTTTACTTTATCAGATATATCTCCATCTTTATTATCAATTGCTTTATAACCTATTTCTTCATAAGTTGCATCTTTGCATAAATAAACTTCATTTCCACCTTCAAGTTCAATATTAGGTTTTTCTATATCTTTAACAGTTATTTTTCTTTTAACTTTTGAATTAAATAATCCTTCTTTGATAACATATTCAAGTTCATAAGAACCTTCTTTACTAGTATCAATTTTGCCATTTATTTTAACATCTTTACTTACATCTTTACCATGATAAGTTGCTAAAGCACCCGATTCTTTATACTCACCATTTATATTAACATAAACAAGTTGTTCTCCTTTTAATTCAATCTTTGGAACAAATGTAAAAAGAATAAAAATAGTATTAATAATTAAAAAAAGAATACAAAGAGAAATAATTAAAATTTTTTTATTTAATTTTGCCTTCTTCATACTGCCTACTCCTATTTTCACCACAATAATTATAAAATAATTGTTGAAATTTGTCCATAGTTAACTAGACAATTATCATAAAATAATCTATAATGTATATAAATAATGAGGTTAGTATGAAAAATAGAAAACTATTAAAAGAAAATGCTCATAAGTCTCTTAAAAATCACTATTTTAGAAACGTTTTACTTGTCTTTTTAGCATCTCTTATAATAGCTGGTGGTTATACTTATAGAACAAATGATTTATTAAATATCAATAAAGAAAACAGTAAAGAAGTAATTTCCAATAATCTACCTTCCCCTTTTGAATTTAAAACTCCTAAAGAATTAATAGATGAATTTTTAAATATCGAAGAAAAACATAAAACTAATGAGGAAAAATTACAAGATAAATATAATCGAGGAATACTTGCTGTTTTTGTGAATAAGATATATGAAAGCGATTCTTTTGTCTATGGTATGTTAAATGCCTTTAATCAATTGTTCTTTCGGGGAAATATAAGTGTATTTATAACTATTATTTTAACTTCTATTATTCTTTTGTTTCTAAAATTATTTATTCAAAATGTTATTGTCATTGGTAAAAATCGTTATTTTCTGGAAGAAAGAAAATACAAAAATACGAAAATTGATAAACTTTTATTTCCTTTTAAAATTAAAAAAACAATTCATTTAGCTGGAATTTTATTTTCAAAATATCTCTATCAATTCTTATGGAATTTAACAATAATTGGAGGAATTATCAAACATTATGAATATTTAATGATTCCTTATATCCTAGCTGAAAATCCTAATGTTAGTTTAAGTGATGCTTTTAAATTAAGTAAAGAAATGATGAATGGTAAGAAATTTGAAACTTTTAAACTAGATGTTAGTCTTTTAGGTTGGGAATTTCTTGGAGTTATAACTTTTGATTTAACTAATATTTTCTATTATGATGTTTATAAGGAATGTATTTTAGCAGAACTTTATATGGATTTAAGGAGTAATATTAAAGATAAATATCCTACTCTACTTAATGATACTTTACTTGATATTGATGGATTTGAAAGTGGAGAATATCCAAAGGATAAATACAATGTTCCTTTTAGAAAATTTCGTAAATGGTTAACTCTTGATTATAAAAAAAATTATAGTATAGAAAATTATATTTTATTTTTCTTTAGTTTTGCTTTTATTGGTTGGATTTATGAAGTTATAATTCATTTAGTTCAAACTGGTGAATTTGTTAATCGAGGAGCTATGTGGGGACCATATTTACCTATTTATGGTTATGGTGGAGTTTTAATTTTAATTCTTTTAAAACCTTTTAGAGAAAAACCTTGGTTACTCTTCTTAAGTGCTTTTATTCTCTGTGGTTTAGTTGAATATGGAACAGCTCTTTATCTTGAAACTTTTCAACATATGAAGTGGTGGGATTATAGTGGTTATTTTCTTAACTTTCAAGGAAGAATCTGTTTAGAAGGTTTAATTGTTTTTGGTCTTGCTGGTTGTTCTTGTACTTATTTTATAGCCCCACTTTTAGATAATCTTTATAAAAAAATTAAACCTAAATTAAAAAAGATAATTGCTATTTTCCTCGTTCTTCTTTATATATGTGACCTTGTTATTTCTACTATTAGTCCTAATACTGGTCGAGGAATTACGGAAAATCTTAAAGAAAATTTTTATATAATTGAAAAAGATTCAGTTTAATTTGCTGAATCCTTTTATTTTAACAAAATAATTGTTTCAATATCTTTATTAACTAATTCTTTAAATTTAATAGCATCTTGATAAGAACCCACTACCGTTTTATAATGTGTAGGTATTACAACTTTAGGTTTCATTTCATTAATTAGATTTGAAGCTTCTAAATAATCCATAGTATATGTACCACCTATCGGAACTAAAGCAATATCTGGTTTTATTTTTCTTGCTTCTTCAATATTATCAATATCCCCTGCTACATAAATGGTTTCATCATTAATTGTAATTAAATAACCAACGTAATTATATTCTCTTAAATGAAATTTTTTATTAATATTATAACTTGGAATTGTTTTAACTACATATCCTAAAAAATTATACACCATATTGGGGATAACTTTCATAATCTTTAAATCTTGCACGTCTTTACTAACTTTATCTATAATACTTTCTGGAACAACAAGAATTGTATCCTTCTTTTTAATTTTTAAAATTGATGCATAATCATAATGATCATAATGGTCATGAGTTATAAAAATTAAATCCGCATCATGTAATTCTTCTGAAATTTTAAATGGATCAAAATAAATTATTTTTTTATCTATTATTTTAATACTACTTTGACAATTTATTTCTATTTTATTTTTCATATTATTTCCTTTCATTTATTAAAGCTATTTTTCTTTTTCAAATATTTCATTAATTTCATACATTATAGAATTTAAAGTAAATTCTTGAAACATTTTACTATCAATTATTAATAATTCTGCTATCAGTAAATCTTTTTTTATATTAGAAACATAGTAAATAAAAGCATGAGATTCATCAATATTTTTAAGTTTCCCTTCCATAAGTTCTACTTCTTTTAAACTTATATTGAAATCAATATTATTAGATTTATTAGTAAGAGATGTTTTTACTTCAATATAAATTTTTTCTCCTTTATCATTTATACTAACAATATCATAACCTAATCCATCTTTTGTTTTACCATCTTTATCTGGTTTAGAAACCCAATCAATATATTCATTAGGATTTTCATAACCTAAATCTTTTAATTTTTTCTTTTCAAAATCTAAAACTATTTTTTCACCTAATTTACCAGATTCAATTTTACTTTTATTAGCTTTTTCTTGATTTATACTTTTACCATTTATTTTTTTATTAGTTTTCTTTTTAGAAGCTATATGTTTTTTATTACTAACAACAACATCATAAGTTACTTCTTCCATTTTAGCTATTTCATCTAAAGTTTTTTTAGCTTTTAGCTTAGCTAAATTTTCTTCATAAATATCTTTAATTACATCTAAATTCAAATTTTTAGTTTTAGCTTTTTTAAGAGAAGCATCATATAGTCCTTCAAGTAATTCAAAAGAATCATATTTTGATAATATATCTTTATATTCATTATCTTCACCATATAAAATTTCTAAATTAGAAAATATATTTTTATAAAACGGATATTTAATACCATTTTTCTCTCGAAAACGACGATATGCATCTTTCTTTAATCCTACTAAACTACCACCCATTTCATCAGATATTCTTTCATTAACTGATAATTCATACATCATAGCATAAGTTAATTCTTCTTTTTTTAAATTAATTTTAGCACTTTTTAAATTTTCTAAGAAATTATATAATATATAATCTTTAAAATCTGAAGATGAACTTTCTTTATCTTTAAAAACTTTTTTAATTGTATATATATAATAATAAATTTCATTTTCTCGGTACTTAATATCTATATTTTTATCTTTAATTTCTTTTAAAATATTAAGTCTTAACCAATCAATACTTTTTAATTTTTCTTTTAAATAATCTCTTTTTAAAATTCCAAATGTTAAAGCAATAATTAAAGTATCAATAAAAGCTTGTTTAGTATAATCGTTTAAACTTGAAAATTCTTCTTGACAATAATAAAGAATAGTTATAATGTTTCTATTTATATTAGCATAATAAATATTTTCTATCCCTTTTTCTTTTTTTATTTTTTCTAAAGTATAATCACTTACTTTAAAAGCTTCCATTATTTCAGACTTTAAATAAGGAACATAAAATAATTTTAGAATATCTTCAGAATTTAAATCTTCTAATCTTTTTTCTTTAGCAATTTCTTCTAACATACTAAACCTCTAACTTTTCTAATATTATAGCAAAAATAAAATTAAAAAACCACCAATAAAGGTGGAATTCTTCTAATTTTCATTAGTTATTATATAAATATAAACATAATCATTAACAATTACATATAAATTACTCTTTTGATTTTTAATTTTTTCAAAATAAATAATATTAACATTATTTTGCATAGCAACATCTATTAAATCATCAAATGTAATTAGATGCATTATTTTTAAATTACTTATATCTGGTTCACTTTTCACTGTTACAATTAATTCTTTATATTCTTTTAAAATATGTTTTATTTTATCTTGATAGTTTTTAGAATGAATATTAAAATGTAATATAAATTGAATAACCTGAAATAGAATTGAAATAATTATTATTGTTAATCCTAGATAAAATGTTTTATTTTTATTAGTAGTATCTGGAATATTCTTAGAAATAAAAGGTTCATAATTAGTATCTATGTTGCTAACTGTATCACTTAATTTAATTGTAACTTCTACTATATCATTTATAGTTTCTTGGTCTTTTATATTTTTATTAAAAGATTTGTTCTCTAAATTAAGATCAACTTCAACAACTAATTTTATGTTTAAAGTAGCATCGATTAAAATTTTATATTCTTTTTCATAATCATGAATTAAATTATTATAGTAGTTATAATCAATTTTTATATTTTGATTTATGTTAAAATTTTTATTATTAGTTCTCGCTTCTTCATTTGGTTTTAAGATGAAATCCCTAACCCAAACAGTTTTTTCTATGTTGTTACTCTTATGTTTACCTATTAAAGTTGCTATAACTTTATATTTATATTTCGTATTTAAATTTTTATTTCCTTGATAGAGATATCTAAAATCTATATTATAATTTGCAATAGCTAATCCTGGATAAAAATTACTATTTTTTAAAGAATCCTCATCATAAAAGGAATTTTCTTTTAAGAAAACTTGATAAGAAACATCTTTTTTAATTTGATAATTATATAAATCTTTAGAAGTTTTATTTATACTTAAATGTATAATGATAAGTCCTATTATAAAAACTATTATCGTTATAGTATTAAGAAGAATTTTTTTTAATCTAATCTTTTTATTCATTTTTAAAACTCCTATTTTTAAGTCACTCTATAATTAAAATATTTATACAAGATAACTGATGGATATCCAAGATATTTAAAATGATATTTGTAAATTCCTTTAATTTGATTAGTAGAAACTAATTTATTATCTGCCTGATTATTTGAGTCGCCCTTCGTAATGTAATAAACTTGATTTTTTTCTTTATATATTCCTACTATTCGATGAACAATAGTTTCTTTATCTAATTTGTATATAATAATTGTGCCAATAGGTAAGTTATTTAAATCATCGTTTTTCTTTTTTTCATATATTAATAAATCTCCTCTTTTAATAGTTGGATTCATACTACTTGATAGAATAGCAATTGCTTCATATTTAAATAAACCTAACATAAAACAAACTAAAGTTGTAGCAAATATTAGTGCTATAGCATAATTTATTTTAGCAATAAAATTTTGATGTTTCTCTTTTAAATTTTTTTTATTATCTTTAAATTTATACTTAAAAAGTACATAAATCATTGTTGTTTTTATTATAGTTAATGTTCCTATTATAAACCAATCCGCATAGGGTAAGATTGGTAATAGTAATATATATAATCTATCTAATATTCTAAATATAAGAGATAAATTTGATTCTTTTAAAGATAGATAAGAATATAAAATATTACTAGAAATTAATGGAATAAGATTTGAACAAAGATATTTAAAAAAATTTTCGTTATTTGTTAATAAATTAATGAAAGTATTATAATTTATTTCAAGAGCTATTAGTAAAATTGTTATTAGAAATATTAAAACTTTATTGTTTTTATTTTTTAAGATTAAAATGTTTCTAATTTTCTCTATTCCAATTATAGGAATTATTTGAACTATAATATTTTTAAAAATAGTTATTAACTCTTGACTATAAGGATTTTTTGTAAAACCTAAAAAGAAACCTGTATAAAAACTTATTGATAAATAACTAAGAGAAATGATAATTGCATATATTAAATATTTTTTGTTTTTTATACTTCGAACATAATTTTGTTTTTGATAAAAATAAATATAAATTAATAATAAAATCCAAAAGCAAGGATTAATAATATTTTTATAAAAAGAGATATTTTTAAGCATTAAAAGAATTGATATAAGTAAATAGATACTTATAATAATGATTATATTTTTAGCTTTTAAATTTTTCATATTTAACCCAATTTCTAATAATTAAGAATATTTTATTAGGAGTGATTTTTTAAATTAAATATAAGTATGTTTTAGATTTTTTATATTCTACTTTTGAACATATTCAATTATGCCTTGAAATTTTTTAGTTTTTATATTTGGAACTTCTTCTATTTCTTCTAAATATTCAACTGTTACTGTAAAAGTTATTTTTTGTCCAGCATTAAGTTCATTAGTTAAAGCTGATGTTTCATAATTAATGGCTTCTGAGCCACTTTCAACATCTTCAGTAAAAAGAATTTGATTAAGTTTAGCATCAATTGTTCCAGCATTTTCAACTGTTATTTCATAAGTTATTTTATCCCCTGGTTTTTGTAGTTTAGCAGCAAATGTTGCTGTTGTATTTGAAAATTCGGGGTCTCCAGCTTCACAGTTTTCACATACGCTTATAGCTTCAATTCCCGTTATTTTAACGTCCATTCACCAGTTATTTCAGCAGTCCCATTGATATTAAAAGTAGTTGCTAAAGTTGAATAGCCAACAGCCATTATAAGTACACAAAACAACAAGGCAATTATTATTATATTTTTTGTATTTTTCATTTTTATACTCCTCTCATATTTGCTAAAGCACTAATATGAAAGTTAAACTAGTTAAAAGAAAATTATTCAATTGCTATTCCTATTTTATTATATGTACTCATGATTTTTTTTCATAGTTAAAAGATACTTGTTTAATGATTTGTATAAGTGAAATTTAGGATTAATTAAAAAAGAAAAAGAAAGTCATTTTAAACTTTCTTGTGTAATCTTTTATAAAAAGAAAAATTATTGTTTATAGTTTTTTCTAAAAATATCATAATTGTTAATAGATCGTTTCTGTTAAATCTTTAACAGCTGTTAGAATATAAGAAATTTTATACCATGTTTGATAATTAACTTCACCTGTTTCTGTAAGAGAAAAAACATCTTGAAAAGTTTTAACTGCATTACTTGTTGCTGAATCAAAATATCCACTTGGATTTTTTATTAAAGGAATACCGGGATAACTTCCATGAATATAGTTTAATGAATTTTGAAGAATATAAACATCAAGACTACAGTCCCCTTCTTTTAAAGTTTCAGTAAAAGAATATGGATATGTATCCGTAACAGTTGCAGTATAAATATTAACATCATTTCCATAATAATTTTTTAAAATTTGTAAAGCCTTATATCCTTTATCACCTAGTTCTTTAGACCCCCACTGACTTAGTACTCCCGTCTCACTTGTTTCACTTTTATATCTTGCTAAAAGTGGTTCTAAACGAATACCATTTCTTATATAATTAGTAAAAATTTCATCAACAATTTTCGAAATTGGTTCAAATATCGTTCCATTTCTTGTATACTTTTGGTCATAACTAGAAGTTGAGGTAATTGTAAAATCATAACCTCGACTTTTATACCACTCAGTATAAATACGATTTAAAGCGAATGAAATAATAGCTAGAATATTGGCTTTAATAGTTTCTTCTGGCCAAGTACTATAAATTTCACTACTAGCAACATTTTTTATATAATCAGTAAAAGGAACTGTATAATTAGGTGCATTAGTATTATTTGGAGTTCCATCATGAACAGTAATTGTTTTGGGAATTAAAACTTGCTTTAATACAATTGGTGCAATTGAAGAGTTATTGTTTAGATTAAGTTCTATATTTTCTTTAACATCATCTTCCCATAGTGTATTAGGTGTAATATTTTCAGTTGTTTCTCCTTCTAAATTGTCAATTGATGTTAAATATATATCTTGAATTGAGGTTATTCCATCAAATATTTGTACTCCTTCAATCGTTTTCGTATTTAATCCTAATGAGTTAACTATTAAATCATAAGTTTCATAAGGTCTAACTTTATCTTGATTTTCTTCAGAATAACTTTTGGAAACCGTATCCAAAGTAATTAAATTGGTTTCACCATTTTCATTAGTTGTTGTTCTATAAATTTCATTACCATTTTTTAAAACGATAACTTCTGCATTTTTAACGGGATTAGCTATACTATCCCCATAGACATTTACTTTTAAATATCCTTTTGCCATATCATCACCATTTAATTATATTAATATATTTTTAAATAAATGAATAAGATTAGACGAGGTGTAATATGTTTAAAACTTTACAATTAGGAGATACAGGCGATGAGGTAAAAATTTTAGAAGAAAAATTAAAGATGCTTGGTTATTATAATGCTATTATAAATAATCAGTTTGGATTATCTTTAGAAGCAGGTGTTAAAGCTTTTCAAAGAAAAGAAGGACTTAAAGAAACAGGAATTGTTGATGATGATACTTGGCAAATATTAAATGATTATACAGAACCTAAGATAAGTTTAATTAGTATACTCCCTACTCTAAGTTTTGGTTCAACTGGTAGTTATGTTAAAGATTTACAAGCTAAATTGAAAGATCTTCTTTATTATAGTGGTGAAGTAAATGGAAGTTTTGATTTGGAAACTGAAAATGCTGTTAAAAGATTTCAACTTAATAATGAATTAACAGCAACTGGTACAGTAAATGACACTACTTGGAATTTATTAAATTCTTTATATGGTAATTTAAATGAATGTGCTATTGCTAATGAGGAAAGTGATTATATTACTTATACCGTTTCAAAAGGAGATACACTCTATTCAATTGCTAAACGTTTTGATACAACAGTTGATGATATAAAAAAATTAAATAATTTAACAAGTGATAGTTTGGAAATTAATCAGATTTTAAAAATTCCAACTACTAAAGATGAAAGTAATGAATTTTACATTGTTTCAAAAGGAGATACTTTATATGGAATAGCTAAACGTTATAATACAACTGTTAATGAATTAAAAAATTTAAATAATTTAACAAGTGATAGTTTAGCTATTGGCCAAGTTCTAAAAATTCCTTTAAATGATAGTTCTAATTTAAATTATATTAATTATACTGTTTCTATGGGAGATACGTTATATGCAATTGCAAGACGTTATGGAACAACTGTTGATGCTATAAAAAAGGTTAATGGATTAAAAGATGATATTTTAACAATTGGAGAAATATTAAAAATTCCAACAGAAGAAAATTCTGCTTATAAAAGTTATACTGTTTCTAAAGGTGATACACTCTATTCGATTGCTAAGCGTTTTAATGTTTCAGTTGAGGAATTAAAAAAATTAAATAATATAAATAACAATCTTATATCATTAGGTCAAATTTTAAAAATTCCAAATTAAAAGAAAAAATAGTTGACATTTAAAAGAATTATAGTATAATTATAAATGTCTACTTTTTATGCGGATGTAGTTTAATGGTAGAACTTCAGCCTTCCAAGCTGACCACGTGGGTTCGATTCCCATCATCCGCTCCAA
>CANRJE010000042.1 GCA_947630865.1 uncultured Bacilli bacterium
AAACCGTATTTTTTTGTGCAATTTTAAAACTTTTTTTATTATAAATTTTATATATTTTGATGATAAAAAATTAAATTTAAAAAATTAAAATTTTTTTGTATAAATTATGAATATCTTATCATAATATAAATGACAAGTAATTTTGGTTACTTGTCAAGAGCATTTATTGCTCTATATTAAAACTCTATCTAAACTGTAGTCATCTACTTTGGTATTTAACTACTAGTTCGAAGATAGAGTTTTTTTATATAAAAGAAAAGTAATCAATATAAAATTTTTATCAATTGATTACTTTATCTTAATCTACTATAGTTTTTTATTACATTATTGGTTGTTATTCTTATAATATCTTCACGATTCATATTTTTTATCTTACACAAATTATCACATATGATACTTACATTTTTAGGCTCATTTACTTCTTTTCTAATAGGTTCTGGTGTTAAATAAGGACTATCTGTTTCAAAAACAATACTTTCAATAGGAATTTCTTTTAATGTTTCTTTTAAATTAGTATTTTTATAAGTTGATACTCCACCTATTCCAATTAAATAACCAAGTTTAATATATCTTAATGCATTTTCTAAAGGACCACTAAAACAATGAATAGTTCCTTTTAGTTTATACTCTTTTAAAATATCATAAGTATCTTGAAAAGCATCTCTTGTATGAATTACAACAGGTAAATTTAGTTTACTAGCTAAATCTAGTTGCTTTTTAAATAATTCTTGTTGTTCTTTTTTATTTTCTTTATTGTGATAATAATCAAGTCCTATTTCTCCAATACCAATAATTCTTTTATTATTTTTTATTAAGTCTTCTAAATAAGAAATAGTATTCTCATCATAATCTTTTATTTCATCAGGGTGAAGTCCTATTGTCAAATAAATTTCATCATATTTTTTTATTATTTCAAGAGCTTCTTTTATACCTTTTAAATCACACGCCGAAAGGATAAAATTAGCAACACCTAATTCTTTAGCTCTTTTTAAAATTCCTTTTATATCATCTTTAAGGTCTAAATGAAAATGTGTATCACATAAATAATTATTATTCATCTTTTAATTCCATTCTCATGAATATTGGTTTAAAGTCATTGATATGAATATCTGTTTCTAATTCTCCAAATTTATTAGTATCATCATAACTTACTTTACTTGTATTTAATTCTCTTAAGATCTCTTTAGATGTATCAGGTAAAAATGCATTTAATAATATAGCCCCAATTCTAATTGACTCTAAAAGATTATATAAAACTGTTTTTAGTTTATCTTTATTTTCTTCTTTAGCAAGTATCCATGGAGTTGTTTCATCAATATATTTATTACATCTTCTAAATATTTCAAATATGCTATCTAAAGCTTCTGGTATTTCTAGTTTATCCATATAACTTTCAACTTTTTCTTTAGTACTCGTTACTAATTTGATTAAATCACTATCAAATTCTGTTCTTGCATCACTTTTTACAATATTACCATCAAAATATTTAGTTAACATTGAAAGAGTTCTATTAACAAGATTTCCTACGGTATTAGCTAAATCTGTATTATATCTATTAATTAATAATTCTTCACTAAAATTACCATCTGAACCAAATGGAACTTCTCTTAAAAGATAATATCTAACAGCATCTACTCCATAATCTTTAATATATTCTCTAGGATCTTTGTAATTTCCTAAGCTTTTAGAAATCTTTCCACCATTTATAATCAACCAACCATGTCCAAATACTTGCTTAGGTAAAGGTAAATCTAAAGCCATTAATAAAGAAGGCCAAATAATCGTATGAAATCTTACTATTTCTTTTCCAACAATATGTAAATCAGCTGGCCAAAACTTTTTAAACAAAGTATCATCATCACTTAAATAACCAAGAGCACTTATATAGTTTGATAAAGCATCAACCCATACATAAACAACATGTTTGTTATCAAATGAAACAGGTATTCCCCAAGAAAAAGTAGTACGAGAAACACATAAATCTTCAAGTCCAGGTTTAATAAAATTATTAATCATTTCATTTTTTCTTGAAACAGGCTGAATAAATTCAGGATGCGTTTCAATATATTCCACTAATCTATCTTGATATTTGCTAAGTTTAAAGAAATAAGCTTCTTCTGATACTTCATAAACTTCACGTCCACAATCAGGACATTTACCATCTACTAATTGAGTTTCAGTCCAAAATGATTCACAAGGAGTACAATATAATCCTTTATATTCTCCTTTATAAATATCTCCTTTATCATATAATTTTTTAAATATCTTTTGAACTGTTTCAATATGATAATCATCAGTTGTTCTTATAAATTTATTGTATTCGATATTTAATTGTTTCCATAAATCTTTAGCATCAGCTATTATTTTATCTACATATTCTTGAGGAGTAACATGAGCTTCTTCTGCTTTCTTCTCTATCTTTAAACCATGTTCATCGCTTCCAGTTAAAAAGTATACATCATATCCTTCTTGTTTTTTAAATCTAGCTATTGCATCAGCACATACAGTTGTATAACAATGCCCAATATGAAAATTAGCAGAAGGATAATAGATTGGGGTTGTTACATAATATTTTTTATTTTCCATAATTTCTCCTTTAATTTTAATCTTATTTTTTTAATTTATGCTATTTTGCTCCACATTCGCTTCATTTTACCTCCTTATAAAAAAACGAGTTTAAGTCCAAAGGACGAAAAACTCGTGGTACCACCTTATTTTACATATATATAATATGCCTCTTGCTATAACGTTGCTAACGTGTTTCCAAGCTCCAAAACCATCTTCAATTCAAAGTTTTAATTTCTCACACCTTCCGAAATCTCTCTTTATAAACTTTTAAATTTACTCATTTCTTCATTGCTTTTCCATATTTTAACATATTTTTTTTTGCTATTCAAGATATTTATCTAAAAAAGAAGTCATAAGTTCAAATAGTTTTATGTCATTGTTTTCTAAATTATTTTCACCAATTAAAATTAATAAACCTACTGTATCACCATTTTTAATAATAGTTTTTATTATGTATGGTACTTTAATTTCTAAAGATTCACTATTTAAAAGTAGATTAACTGGAATATTTTCATATACTTCTCTTCTTTCATCTAAAACATTATTTAAATAAGGACTCATTTCTTTACCTATCAAGTCTTTATATTTATTTGATGCTAAAACAATAGAATTTAAACTGGTTAATAAAAAACTTCGATTATAAACTTTTTCTATTACTTCAATTAAATTGGTTAAAGAGATATCATAAGAATCAATATCAGAATATCTATTTAAAATAATACTATCATCTGATACATTTATTTCAACTTGTTCATTTTCTTTAATTTTTAAAACTTTTCTGATTTCTTTAGGTATAACTATTCTTCCTAAACTATCAACTCGTCTTACCATACCAGTTTTTTTCATTAAATCACCCAAATTTAGTATTGGTAAAAATTAGAAAAATATACTTAAACTCTAATCAAGATTTAATTCTTTTATTAAAATATCCATTTTCTTCATAAAATGATAAGAATTACTATGACTAGCATGTCCTTTAAAAGAATTATAAGTTAATATAAACTTTTTAAGATAGAATTTATGTTGACTCTTTAACATTAAACATATTTTTATATTCTTTTTAATTTTCTTTTTAAATCTTTTCCGAAGAAGAATGTGAGTTTCATAAATACGATAACCACAAAAGTCAATTCCTTTATTATTCGGAAAATATTTACTTTTTTGATTTAAAATCAGATTTAAATGTTCTTTTAAAAATTTTTCTATTAAAGATAATATTTCTCTTGCTTCTTCTTTAGTTCTTAATAGTAAAATAAAATCATCCATATAACGAATATAATTTTTAATTCGTAATTGTTCTTTTATATAGTGATCTAATTCATTTAAATAAATATTAGCAAAATATTGACTAGTAAAATTACCAATTGGTATCCCTATTTCTTCGTTATCATTCAAAATAACTTTACTAAATTCTATTATTTTTTTATCTTTAATTCGTTTTTTTAAAATTTCTAATAATATTTTTTTGTCAATTGTATAAAAATATTTTCTTATATCACACTTTAATACATAATATTTTTTATATTGACGTTTCATATTTCTCATTTGTTGCTGTAGTCTTAAAACAGCCTTATGAGTTCCTCTTTCATCTAAACAAGCGAAAGTATCTTTTATAAATCTTTTAAAAAAATAAGGTTTTATAAATTCTTCAACATACCATTGATGAACAACTCTATCACGATATGGTAAAGATTTTATTAATCTTTTTTTAGGCTCATATACAAAAAATTCTCGATAATCACCAAATTTATATGTCCCACTTTTAATTTCATTTATTATCCTTATAATATTAGTTTCTAAATCCATTTCAAAAAGAATAATTTCTTTCTTGTGAATTTTCCCTTTAGAAGCTCTTTTGTGAGCATTTAAAATATTTTCAAATGTTAATTTATCATAAAAACACTTTTTTATTGTTTTAGACATATATTTATCCAACCCCCAAGAGACATGCAATTATTATTTAGTTTTCTACTCCAAGCTTCATAATTTTTCACATTAATATATTTTTTCTTGTAGGAAACTCTAGCAAATACTTTCAACAATTTTAAATTAATATCTAATTCATTTAAATAATTTAATTTGTCATTTTTATCAAATGCTTTATATGCAGATAAAATATTCTTCATGCCATCATATAAAGTTTCTTTAATTTTTGACACCAAACCTAATTTTGTATTTTTAGGATATTTTTCCGTTATCATTTCTATATAAGCAATAAGGTCTATATAAGTATGATATATTTTTATATCTTCAACTGTCTTTTTCATTTTTGGCTTTCTCCTTTATTTGAACTAAGTAGTTAAAAGCTTCAATTGGTGTCATATTATCAATATCGAGATTTGTTATATACTCATATAAATTAATTGGGTGGTTTAAAGTAAAGTCTGTTATTATTTCAATTTCTAAGTGATGGTTTTTGAAAACTTTTAAGTAATTATCTAAGACAGAATCTGGAAAGCCACATTTTTTAGTTTCTCTAGAGAAGTTAACTTTTTTTAATACAACGTATTCATTAATCTTTTCACAATCATCTGCTAAAAATATATAAAATTTTCCTGATTTGAAAAGATACATTTTGTTTGGATTTTCATGTTTTAATTCTAAATATTTAGAATATATTTTACTCATTTTTTCACTCCTATTTACATATTTTTTCGTTTCATAGGGTACTCCATCTCACCTCTTTTTTTGTTATGAAACTAAAAAATACAATAAAATATTATTCTAAACAAAAACAGCACTCATTAAGTACTGTTTCAAGTACCATGATTTTCACCAGTTTTATTACTTACCATAATACTTTGTTAATTTTTTTATCTATAAAATAGATAGGTCATAAATTTCTAAAATAAACATCATAATAAAGTCCTTAAACAACATTAACCTTATTTTTTTATTAATATTAGTTAAATATATTATAATGAAGAGTTTCAATCTTTTATATTATAGTCTGCGAGAACGAGGCGGGAACCAATGTTGGTGTTCGCACCACCTGTGTTCCTATTGAAGTTGAACTGACCTGCAAGAACTCCATTGTTGTGATTGCCGCCTCGATTGAACCAAGGATAGGACGAGTCAACGAAGTTCGAATTGTCAGCGTAAGGAAAATGAAACCAAGAAAACGGAGAGACGTTTTCATTTTTATAAAAAGCGTGGTCTCTTTTTATAAACTAGTTTTTACAACTTATGACCTACATTTATATATAATATGAATTGTTAATAAAACTAACAATTCTATATAAATGCCAAAATTTTTAACATTGCTACTTCTGGCTCGTCCCAAGAAAAAAAGGGGACGAGCCATCTGAAAAGCAAAAAGGTTATAATTGTAATTTCAAGAAATTACAATTAATTGACTGCGAGAACGAGGCGGGAACCAATGTCGGTGTACGCACCACCTGTGCTCCTACTGAAGCCGAACTGACCTGCAAGAACTCCATAGTTGTGACTGCCGCCTCGATGGAACCAAGGATAGGACGAGTCAACGAAGTCCGAATGGTCAGCGTACCAGGAGTTATGATAACGATTATTTCCATCTTTATCATAGAATTGATAAAATGGCCCCATTTCTCCTGTTGCATCTCCTAATATTCTTAAATTATATGATGTAATTGTTGATGATTCAGAATATTTTTCTAAATATGGTTGATATTCGACTTTTGCTAATTCTTCAGGTGTAAATCCACTTGCGTCCCCAGTTGAATTCGGTCTATAGGAAGCCATATATTCATGTGTTCCTCCTGACATATCATATATTCCTGTTATATTTCCTGTTGTTGATGCAAGATATCCTGTTGTTGTATTATAAGCTTTCGTAAGAGCATCAATATTTCCATATGTTCCCTGATAAGAACTTTGATCAGTATTGGCTGCTGCTGAATAGCCTGTTTTATATTGATTATTATTATTTATATTAAGCTCTGCACCTTTTCCATAAATTGAATGTGATAAATAAGCTGCTGCTCCCCACTCCGTATTTTTCATCATATGTGAAGATAATTCTTCATGATAGCCTATTGCTGTTTTAAACATATTAGATACTTTTTGATTTCTCCATGAGAAAACATTTGGTTTTACGACAATTTTCGCACTTTCAACAGTATCTTTTTGAGCGTTTCCTGTTGTCCAAGAGCTTGAATCTATTGATGTTCCTGGAGTTCCCTGATTATATCCTGTTTCAAACTTTCCTACCCAAATACCATTTAATTCTGTATCTCCTAGAGTAAATGCTGGATGTGTATAATAACTATCTAGTTTTTCTTCTCTAACTGGTTTTACTTCATTACTTTCAAATACTATATCTATTATTCTAGCATTTCCAAAAGCATTACCAAATGATTTATCTTCCCACGTTGCGGTATTAGTTAAATCACCTGGTTTTAAATAACCACCATCACTAGCTAAATTCCAAATTTTATATTTATATCTTGGTATCCAAACAAAGTAACTTTCAATATCTTTTTCTAGTATTGTTTCTCCATCTTTATAAGTTTTACTTGGAGTATCAACTAGTATTACTGCATTTGCCCACTCTTTATTGGCATAATCATACCATTTTGAATATATATTTGTCTTAGTTACTGTTCCATCATTTGCTATCGTAACTGGTACTAATGGTTCTTTTATAATTGGATCTGCACCATTTAATTCTTTATCTTGATATTTATTTTGAGTTACATCAACTACTATTTTAGCACTAAAGGTTTTATTCATATAAGCTGAATCTGCTTCTTCACTTAACCATACTTTTACTTTATAGACATTGCTTCCCTTTGCTTTTATAGTTGCGCCTGAATCTATATATTTATCACTTCCTAGAGTTTTAGGAGTATTATATCCCATATCATTTTTATTACTTGCAAATCTTATTACACTTTTAAACTCTGGTTCAGTTGATAATTCTTCAATATAGACACTATAGGTTGCATCAATATTTCCATTATTTCTTACAACAAATGTTAATGTTTTTGCTTCTTTCATACCATCTGTATCATTTGAAGGCTTTGCGTTTTCTAAACTTAAAGCTTCAGTCTTTCCGTCTTCAAATTCTACTTGTAATTGTCCCAAATCCATTACATAACCTTGTCCATCATTTCCTGATTTTAATAAAGCATAACTTGTTCCAAATAAAAGAACTATACTTAAACTTATCATCATTATTATTAAATTTCTCTTTTTCATATTTCCTCCTTTTGTCCCACAATTCTAATTTTAGACATTAAAAAACACATAAATTAGTATTTGTAACTAACTTTATGTGTTTGTTTATATATCTATTTTTTACCTTAGAAAATCTATTTTCTAAGCCCCCCCCCCATGGTTGACTCATTGTTAACCTTTTTTTGTGTGTTCATTACAATCGACTTCCTTCCTATTATCATAATATCATAATTTTGAAATTTGTCAAACTTTTTCAAAATTTTTTTTCATAGTTCTAATTTCCTATTGTATTTTTGTTTAACTCAATATATTTTAAATATGTTTCCTTAAATGTATTTAAAAGCATAATGTCCCTAGTTCTTATAATATCTAAAACTTTATCATTTAAATTAAACAAAAATATATCATTTAAGTATGTTTCTAATCTTTTTTGTTTAAATGAAGAATCATAATAATCGTTCAAATTACTACTTAATTCTTTTATTTTTTTACACGATGATTCTTTTAAAGTTCCTTCTAATTTTTTATAAATATCTTCTAAATCTTTTTCTGATATCGTTATCTCAGTATCTAATTCTAATATTATTTGTTTTATATTTTCTTTTTTTAATTCAAGTAAATTCATTAAATTGTCTCGATACCAATCTATAAATTTTTTTATATATTCTTCAATCTCTTTTTTGTGAAAAAAACTTTCTTTTATTTCTATTGTTTTCTTAAGTGCATTGTTTGTTGCACTTTCTAGAAGATTTTCTGTTGCTAATACTAGAACTTCTAAATTATTATCAAGATCAAGATTTAGTTTATTTTGATAAATTTCTTTGTTTTTTATCTCTAACTGCTTCTTAACATCTTTATTGTTCATATATAACCCTTTCTATTATCTCCTACATTAATAGAATAACAATTTAAAGAAAAAATGTCAATTTTTTGCTGATTTGTTGATTTAAATTTGAAACTTTTTAAGGGTTTTGATGATTATAAAAAAACATAATCTAGTATTTCGGCTTCAATAAGAAGTTTTTAAAATATCCAAATATGTTTTTATAATTCATATGATTTTCATAATATTGTTATTGTTCAATGATAGCTTTTACTTCATCTATGTCAAGATTTGTTATTTCTGATATCGTCTCAAGTTCTATTCCTTTTTTATTCATGTTTATAACCATTTCATGTCTATTTTGTTCAATTCCTTCAAGGCGTCCCTCAGCAAGACCCTCAGCACGACCCCGAGTTAATCCATCTTGTAATCCTTCATTTCTCGCTTCTTCTCGTTCTTCTCTAATTATGGCTTCTTTTAATTTTTTGTCTCCTTCTTCTGTTCTATAAAATCTTCTTACCAATCCCTCATCTTGGTTCATTATAAATATCACCTTTCTTTCATTATTAAGGCTTCAATTAACCTTTCAATTATAATATACACGGCTTATTTTTAAATTGGAAAAATAAATCGTTTTTTTTAAGTCCTTGCGAGACAAGGATTCACGAATGTCTCAAGGTGAAATTTGTTCACCTTTTTTAAAATTAAGAAAAATTTCAGAAATTTATCCATATAAAATAAAAAGACTAAATAGAGAATATTTCTATTAAGTCACTTTTTATTTGACATGTTAATTATTTTTAGATTGTTCAATGATAGCTTTCACTTCGTCTATATCAAGACCAGTTGCTTTTGAAATTATATCTAAACTTACTCCTTGAGAATTAAAGTTAACTACCATTTCACGTTGCTTTTCTTCACGACCTTCAGCAAGTCCTTCATTTCTCGCTTCTTCTCGTTCTTCCCTTATTATGGCTTCTCTTATTTTTTTGTCTCCTTCTTCTGTTCTATAAAATCTTCTTACCAATCCCTCATCTTGGTTCATTCTATACAACACCTTTCCCATTAAATTTTTTATTTCAGGGTTTATTTCTAAATCTTTTAAGCAGTCATTAAATTCCGCTGTCTTATTTATACATAGTAATGCACAGCTTATTACTATTTCTTTCTCTTTTGCACTTAACCCTTCATAGTCTTTATTGTACCAGAGTTTATAACATTTTTCAATATTGATGTTCACTACCCTTATACTTTCTGTTAAAATATCTCCTTCTTCATTTCGCAATAAATATTCATCTATTACTTTTTCTCTTGTATTTATAAAAAAGTTATTAAAGTTAAATAATATTGTTGTTGGTATATTATCATATGTATCATTTGTTGTTATTCCACTTGATGCTTCATCATATAAATACAATAGATTCTTCTTTAATATCGTTTGATAAAATTTTCCTCTTGTATTGATATTTACTTCTAGTATTATTTTACTAATATTATTATTATCTTGTATTCTAACAACAACATCTCTTTCTGTTATTTTTTCACCTATTGTATTTTTAGGAGTTTTTAAAGGTATTAAAGTAACTTTATTTTCAATATCTTCATATCTTACACCTAATACTTTTGATAAAAACATTGTTAATATCTCTATATTAGCTGGATCCCCATACATAATTTTAAATGCTTCGTCGAAAGATAGCTTTATCATCTCACCTGGTTTTAAATTTCTTTTTTTATTAAGCATATTTGTTGTCATATTTATTTTTCCTCCTTTTCTTGATTTTAGTTTTATTGATTTTTTTACTTAACATAATTTTCCTCCTTTCCTAATTAAGTAAAGGTTTCAATTAACCTTCAATTATAATATAACCGGTTTATTTTTTATTTTTTTAAAAAATAGGAAAAAAATATCAAAAAAAATAAAAAAATTTTTAATTGTAAAGTTAAAATCGGTATGTAGGGGCAAATGTTGAAATTTTAAAAAAATGTGATATGATAGATATATATGATAGGGAGCGTGACAATAAAAATGCAAAAATTTAGTTTAAAATTAAACTTTTATTTTACATTAAAAAAAGTTAACAATTTGTCAACCATGGGGGGGGGTTATCTAGAAAAGTATCCCATATCTGATACAGCAAGTACTAAAATTTTGAAAGAGTAGCACATGTAAATATGGCACATGGAAAGTGTCAAGTTTTCATGTGCTTTTTGTCATTTTGTGAAAAAAATGTTGAAGAAAAGGAGTGATTTTATGAAAGGTAATGAAAGAAAAAAACAAATTTTATTATTAGTAATACTAGCAGTAGTAGTAATAGG
>CANRJE010000043.1 GCA_947630865.1 uncultured Bacilli bacterium
ACAATTTTCCAATTTAAAACAAAAAAACTTTTAAATCTTTCGACTAAAAAGTTTATTTTTTTACATAATTTTACACAATATTTTTTGTTACATATACTTAATTAGATTAGTAATACACTTTTTATATTATATAATTCATTCATAAAAGTTAGTTATTGTTCTTTTGATATTACAAATCCTTAACTTTTTATACAAAAAAGAACTTAACGTTCTATTTAAAAAATATTCCTAAGTAAGTTAAAAAGACTACTAGCATGATTGATAAAATAATTCCATTAACTCGGTCAATTTTTCGATATTTATACTTAAGACCTAAAGCCATACTGATTAAAATTCCTCCTATTAACCCACCAATATGAGCAAAATAATCAATTCCTGGAATGAAACCTAAAAGTAAGTTTAAAACAATAACTGGTAAAATATTAGTTTTCCAAGTACTTCCAAGATAAACTCGATAATAATATCCAAAGTAAAGTAAACTTCCCATAAGACCAAATATAGCTCCACTTGCTCCAATTGAAGGAATACCAGAAGCAGAATTTAAAGTAATACTAAGTAAACTTCCTGTTAAAGCACTAAAGAAATAGATAATTAAAAACTTTCCTCGACCATAAAAACTTTCAATTTGATTACCAACAATATATAAACAATAACAGTTAGATAACAAATGAAAAATATCGGCATGTAAAAAAGTTCCAGTTAAAAGTCTATAATATTGATGAAATTCTTTAATAGCTATACCATATACAGAAAAAACATTAATTAGATAATTCCTGCCTAATAATATATATCCAATAAAATAAATAGCTACTAAAACACCAATTAAACTTATTGTAACTATTGGCTTTTTAGGTTCAAAAACATCACTATTCTTAATAGCTTCTTCTCTATTTTTTTGATTTATATCATTTGTTATTTTCAAGAATAATCCAAATCCTTCTTCATTAAATTTAAAATTATTTTTTAAATCTTTAAAATTTTCTTTAATAACATTATTATTTAAAATATCAGCTTCTTCTTTAGCATTTATAAATTTGTAAAATTTATCATCTACCGGCATTTTTTTTAAATCTACATTTTCACCTAAATCTGTAAATATATTTAAAACTTGCATCTTAAAAGAAAAAGTTTTCTTTTTTATTTTATTAACTAATCTTCTAGTTTTAAAAATATCAAATTGCATTTGTTCATCATTATGAATATAATCATTTACAATTCGAACAATTTTAATATCCTCTTCTAAGTTCTCAAGCCATATTTCATTTTTAGCACCTTGAACAATAACAGGACTATAGTTTTTTATAGTTATAAAATAATATAATAATTTCATCGTAATCAAATCACGATTATTAATCATTTCAATGTCCATATAACACTCCTCTCTAGCATTATATAATATTTTAAAAAATAAATAAAGACTTAAAGAAAAAAACTAGTAAACTAGTTTAAAAACTTTCAACATTTAAATTAATGTATTTATGATCATGTAAACTACTACTAGCTTTTAAAATGGTTCTAACCGCATTAATATTCTTACCACCTCTACCAATTACTCTTGGTAAATCACTAGAATCAACTAAAACTTCAATAGTTACTTTATTCTCATCATCTGATGGAAACTCTTTAACGGTTACGACATCTGGATTTGTTGCTAAAGCCTTAATAAGTCTTTCAGTCAATGCTACATAATCCATAACTATTCACCTTTTTTTGATTCATGAAATTTTTTCATGATTCCAGCATCGCTTAATAAGTTTCTAACAGTATCACTTGGTATAGCACCATTTTTTAACCATTTTAAAGCAACTTCTTCATTAATTTTAACATTGTCAGTATTAACTAATGGATTATAAGTACCAACTAATTCAATATATTCTCCATCTCTTTTAGTATGTGAATCAATAGCAACGATACGATATGTTGGTTTCTTCTTACTTCCCATTCTTTTTAATCTTAATTTAACTGCCATTTTGACACTTCCTTTCGTTCGTTATCATTATACATTAAAATTATATGCTTGTCAACCTATTTTTGTTGACAACTTTATTTTCCTTTTGAACTGTCTTCCTTTGAAGAGTCATCATTGCCAAATACTATTGATATTTCTTTATTTAAATAAGTAAGTACCTGTTGATATGTATAATCTCTATCTTTAAAAATGTCATTAGAACTCTTTTCTTTATTAGGAACAATACTTATATCCCATTCTAAATTAGGATTTTTTCTTGCATAATCATTAAGTCTATAGAATAGATATCTATCTCTACTCTCTCTTCCATGCTCATATGCTAGCATAATACCATCAGCATACCAAATAAATTCTTGAAAAGAATAGTTGATGTTTTGCTCTTCTTTTATCTTACGATTTATTAATCTAACTTTTCTATCTCCTATATAATTTCCTTTTCTAAAAAAGTTTTTTAAAGATATGAAACAACCATTAAATTCTGTAATAGGAAGGCGACATCTTCTTTTATCTCTTAAACTATCAAAGATAGCAAAATCATTAGTTTTTCTTTTTAAAACAACATAATCACGATACAATTTATTTATATAAATCAAAGTATCAACTTTACCTAATAATTCTCTTTCTCTATCAATATCTTGAAATTTAATATCATTTAAAACTCTTGGAAGTTCATCAATTTTTTCATTATCAAAGTCATCAATATAAAAACATATATCTTCTAAAAACTCATAAGCTTTTTCTAAATCTTCTTTATGGGTAGCAACATATTTCATACAATAATAAGTAAATAATTTTTGCCATGCTTTCTTCTTAAAAAGAGCTTGATTATCTTTAGTACTATTTTTTCTTTTATTAAATTCTTCTAATTCTACTTCAAATTGCTTTTCTATTCTTTCAATATCTTTAATTCTAGATGCACTTTCTAATTTTTGTTCATATTTCAAAGATAATTCCATAGCACTTTTATTTTTACTATTTGCATTTTTAAAATTTTGAAGTACTAATTTAAACTGATATTTTCTAGTACTTAGTAAAAAATCACTTTCAATTTTTTCAAAAGATATAATTGAAGTGTTATCTTCTAAAGATTTTTTAAAATTACCATATATCTCCTGCCATACTGTATCATCTTGATACTTATTATTTAATTCTTGATACTTATTTAAAATTCTTTCTCTTGTATTTTTCAAATCATCGTCAACAATTTTTTTAGTTAATTTTTTTAAACTATCTTCATAATCTATTTCTAAATCTCTTAATCCATTTAAATCTTTTATAGTTGATAATAAATCTAAATACTTTTTATTTAAAGCAACAATTGATTTATTTTTAGAATGCTTAACTTTTTCAGTTAATGATTTTGAAAAACTAATAAGTTCATTAGCAAAATATTCTTGTCTTCTTTCATTAACTGTTAATTTATCAAGTTTTTGTAGAAATTCTTCTTTTAATTTAGTTACATCATCAATCGTTGTTGTTGAAATTGATTTTTGAATGTATTCTTTACATAAATCTTCTATATCAGCTCGGTCACGGTATTTCTTTTTGGTATTTTCAATTAATTTTTCTAATTCTAACTTCGCATCACTTAATTTATAAGGATCATCACTTTTTTTATTTCTATTTATTAATAATTTATAGGCAGCATTAGCAAGAGATGCTAACTCTGCATTTTCTGGATTAACATCTGGGTGATTAACTCGCATAAATTCTTTATATACTTTTTTTATCTCATCATCAGTTGCTGTTTCAGTTAATTTGAAAAATTCATAAGCATCTTTTAGGGTTCTTATTGTTTTTTTATTATCATCGTTTACCATAACCTATTCTCCTATATTAAAAGTATAACATTAACTATTACCTAAGTCAATTTACAAATTAAAGAAAATATGCTAAAATTATGAAATAAAGGATGATGTTTATGAAAAAGAAGATTAATAAATTTTTTTATAACGTACTTCTTTTAACAATTCCAATGTTTTTAATAGAAGTAATTTTTAAATTAGCTAGTAATCAAAACATATTTGATGTTGCAACAATTCGTATTTTATTTTCTTTACTTTGTATTAGTATAATTGTTAGCTATATAGAACTTTATTTAAAAGATAAAAAAATAAAAATTCTTAACTTAACTTTAGTTGGTATAGCTAGTATTTATAGTTTTTTACAAATAGGATTCAACAATTTTATTGGAGTGTATATATCTTTTAATGTGACAAGTCAAGCTGGAGCTGTTTTTTCATATATTATAGAGTTTTTTAAAAGTTTTTATTGGTATTATTATCTTATATTATTACCATTTGTTTTAATGTATATCTATTATAAATTACAAGATTTGAATATTTTAAAAATTAAAATCGAACCAGAATTTGATAAATTAAAATCTAGTTTAGCTGCTATTGCCTTCTTTTTACTATTTGCCTTTTTATTTAATGTAACTATATCCGTTAATGCTTTTCAAAATAAACTTCAAACTATTTCCAATAAGGAATTATTTCATAATCCTTCAAATCCTAGTGTTGCTATTAAACAATTTGGAACAACAATGTATGCTCTTTTAGATATTAAAAATCTCTTTTTTGGAGAGGAAATGGAAACGATTGAAACTAAACCAAGTTATAATCAAAATCCCAATATAGATACTGATGATTCTAAATGGTTACAATTAATTGAAAATGAAGATGATACAGTTCTTAATTATTTAAATAACTACTATATTAATAATAAATATACTGGAGAAAATAGTTATACTGGTTTATTTGAAAACAAAAATTTGATTGTTATTATGATGGAGTCTACCAACAATATCTTTATAAATGAAGAATTATATCCTAATTTTTATAAATTAGTAAGTACAGGTTATTACTTTGAAAATCATTATTCTCCTCGTAATTCATGTGCAACTGGTAATAATGAATTAAGTGGTATGGTTGGTCTTTATTCAATTTATAATAAATGTACAGCTAATGCTTATAGTGAAAATTTATATCCTGAAAGTATCTTTAATTTATTTAATAATAAAGGTTATAAAACAACATCTATGCATGATTATACTGAAAAATATTATGAAAGACGAGAAATTCATACTAATATGGGAAGTGGTCACTACTACGATGTAGATGACTTAGGTCTTACTTATAATACAGCTGATGAAGAATGGGCAAGTGATAAAGAGTTTATGAAAAAAGTTGTTAGTATTTTAAATAACTATCAAGAACAAGATCATTTCATGACTTGGTTAACAACTGTTACCCCACATCAACCTTATGGTAAAAGTGCTTTTGGAGATAAATATTTATCTTTATTTGATACTATGGAATATAGTAACTATGATATTAAATTAAAACGTTATATGTCAAAATTAAAGATTGAAGATGAAGCATTAGGAGTCTTACTAGATGGATTAGAAAAGCAAGGAAAACTTGATGATACAGTAATTGTTTTATATGGAGACCATTATCCATATGGATAATGGTCTCCATATAAAACAATTACTGTATCATCAAGTTTTCCTTGCTTTTCTAATCCATCTAGTAAGACTCCTAATGCTTCATCTTCAATCTTTAATTTTGACATATAACGTTTTAATTTAATATCATAGTTACTATATTCCATAGTATCAAATAAAGATAAATATTTATCTCCAAAAGCACTTTTACCATAAGGTTGATGTGGGGTAACAGTTGTTAACCAAGTCATGAAATGATCTTGTTCTTGATAGTTATTTAAAATACTAACAACTTTTTTCATAAACTCTTTATCACTTGCCCATTCTTCATCAGCTGTATTATAAGTAAGACCTAAGTCATCTACATCGTAGTAGTGACCACTTCCCATATTAGTATGAATTTCTCGTCTTTCATAATATTTTTCAGTATAATCATGCATAGATGTTGTTTTATAACCTTTATTATTAAATAAATTAAAGATACTTTCAGGATATAAATTTTCACTATAAGCATTAGCTGTACATTTATTATAAATTGAATAAAGACCAACCATACCACTTAATTCATTATTACCAGTTGCACATGAATTACGAGGAGAATAATGATTTTCAAAGTAATAACCTGTACTTACTAATTTATAAAAATTAGGATATAATTCTTCATTTATAAAGATATTGTTGGTAGACTCCATCATAATAACAATCAAATTTTTGTTTTCAAATAAACCAGTATAACTATTTTCTCCAGTATATTTATTATTAATATAGTAGTTATTTAAATAATTAAGAACTGTATCATCTTCATTTTCAATTAATTGTAACCATTTAGAATCATCAGTATCTATATTGGGATTTTGATTATAACTTGGTTTAGTTTCAATCGTTTCCATTTCCTCTCCAAAAAAGAGATTTTTAATATCTAAAAGAGCATACATTGTTGTTCCAAATTGTTTAATAGCAACACTAGGATTTGAAGGATTATGAAATAATTCCTTATTGGAAATAGTTTGAAGTTTATTTTGAAAAGCATTAACGGATATAGTTACATTAAATAAAAAGGCAAATAGTAAAAAGAAGGCAATAGCAGCTAAACTAGATTTTAATTTATCAAATTCTGGTTCGATTTTAATTTTTAAAATATTCAAATCTTGTAATTTATAATAGATATACATTAAAACAAATGGTAATAATATAAGATAATAATACCAATAAAAACTTTTAAAAAACTCTATAATATATGAAAAAACAGCTCCAGCTTGACTTGTCACATTAAAAGATATATACACTCCAATAAAATTGTTGAATCCTATTTGTAAAAAACTATAAATACTAGCTATACCAACTAAAGTTAAGTTAAGAATTTTTATTTTTTTATCTTTTAAATAAAGTTCTATATAGCTAACAATTATACTAATACAAAGTAAAGAAAATAAAATACGAATTGTTGCAACATCAAATATGTTTTGATTACTAGCTAATTTAAAAATTACTTCTATTAAAAACATTGGAATTGTTAAAAGAAGTACGTTATAAAAAAATTTATTAATCTTCTTTTTCATAAACATCATCCTTTATTTCATAATTTTAGCATATTTTCTTTAATTTGTAAATTGACTTAGGTAATAGTTAATGTTATACTTTTAATATAGGAGAATAGGTTATGGTAAACGATGATAATAAAAAAACAATAAGAACCCTAAAAGATGCTTATGAATTTTTCAAATTAACTGAAACAGCAACTGATGATGAGATAAAAAAAGTATATAAAGAATTTATGCGAGTTAATCACCCAGATGTTAATCCAGAAAATGCAGAGTTAGCATCTCTTGCTAATGCTGCCTATAAATTATTAATAAATAGAAATAAAAAAAGTGATGATCCTTATAAATTAAGTGATGCGAAGTTAGAATTAGAAAAATTAATTGAAAATACCAAAAAGAAATACCGTGACCGAGCTGATATAGAAGATTTATGTAAAGAATACATTCAAAAATCAATTTCAACAACAACGATTGATGATGTAACTAAATTAAAAGAAGAATTTCTACAAAAACTTGATAAATTAACAGTTAATGAAAGAAGACAAGAATATTTTGCTAATGAACTTATTAGTTTTTCAAAATCATTAACTGAAAAAGTTAAGCATTCTAAAAATAAATCAATTGTTGCTTTAAATAAAAAGTATTTAGATTTATTATCAACTATAAAAGATTTAAATGGATTAAGAGATTTAGAAATAGATTATGAAGATAGTTTAAAAAAATTAACTAAAAAAATTGTTGACGATGATTTGAAAAATACAAGAGAAAGAATTTTAAATAAGTATCAAGAATTAAATAATAAGTATCAAGATGATACAGTATGGCAGGAGATATATGGTAATTTTAAAAAATCTTTAGAAGATAACACTTCAATTATATCTTTTGAAAAAATTGAAAGTGATTTTTTACTAAGTACTAGAAAATATCAGTTTAAATTAGTACTTCAAAATTTTAAAAATGCAAATAGTAAAAATAAAAGTGCTATGGAATTATCTTTGAAATATGAACAAAAATTAGAAAGTGCATCTAGAATTAAAGATATTGAAAGAATAGAAAAGCAATTTGAAGTAGAATTAGAAGAATTTAATAAAAGAAAAAATAGTACTAAAGATAATCAAGCTCTTTTTAAGAAGAAAGCATGGCAAAAATTATTTACTTATTATTGTATGAAATATGTTGCTACCCATAAAGAAGATTTAGAAAAAGCTTATGAGTTTTTAGAAGATATATGTTTTTATATTGATGACTTTGATAATGAAAAAATTGATGAACTTCCAAGAGTTTTAAATGATATTAAATTTCAAGATATTGATAGAGAAAGAGAATTATTAGGTAAAGTTGATACTTTGATTTATATAAATAAATTGTATCGTGATTATGTTGTTTTAAAAAGAAAAACTAATGATTTTGCTATCTTTGATAGTTTAAGAGATAAAAGAAGATGTCGCCTTCCTATTACAGAATTTAATGGTTGTTTCATATCTTTAAAAAACTTTTTTAGAAAAGGAAATTATATAGGAGATAGAAAAGTTAGATTAATAAATCGTAAGATAAAAGAAGAGCAAAACATCAACTATTCTTTTCAAGAATTTATTTGGTATGCTGATGGTATTATGCTAGCATATGAGCATGGAAGAGAGAGTAGAGATAGATATCTATTCTATAGACTTAATGATTATGCAAGAAAAAATCCTAATTTAGAATGGGATATAAGTATTGTTCCTAATAAAGAAAAGAGTTCTAATGACATTTTTAAAGATAGAGATTATACATATCAACAGGTACTTACTTATTTAAATAAAGAAATATCAATAGTATTTGGCAATGATGACTCTTCAAAGGAAGACAGTTCAAAAGGAAAATAAAGTTGTCAACAAAAATAGGTTGACAAGCATATAATTTTAATGTATAATGATAACGAACGAAAGGAAGTGTCAAAATGGCAGTTAAATTAAGATTAAAAAGAATGGGAAGTAAGAAGAAACCAACATATCGTATCGTTGCTATTGATTCACATACTAAAAGAGATGGAGAATATATTGAATTAGTTGGTACTTATAATCCATTAGTTAATACTGACAATGTTAAAATTAATGAAGAAGTTGCTTTAAAATGGTTAAAAAATGGTGCTATACCAAGTGATACTGTTAGAAACTTATTAAGCGATGCTGGAATCATGAAAAAATTTCATGAATCAAAAAAAGGTGAATAGTTATGGATTATGTAGCATTGACTGAAAGACTTATTAAGGCTTTAGCAACAAATCCAGATGTCGTAACCGTTAAAGAGTTTCCATCAGATGATGAGAATAAAGTAACTATTGAAGTTTTAGTTGATTCTAGTGATTTACCAAGAGTAATTGGTAGAGGTGGTAAGAATATTAATGCGGTTAGAACCATTTTAAAAGCTAGTAGTAGTTTACATGATCATAAATACATTAATTTAAATGTTGAAAGTTTTTAAACTAGTTTACTAGTTTTTTTCTTTAAGTCTTTATTTATTTTTTAAAATATTATATAATGCTAGAGAGGAGTGTTATATGGACATTGAAATGATTAATAATCGTGATTTGATTACGATGAAATTATTATATTATTTTATAACTATAAAAAACTATAGTCCTGTTATTGTTCAAGGTGCTAAAAATGAAATATGGCTTGAGAACTTAGAAGAGGATATTAAAATTGTTCGAATTGTAAATGATTATATTCATAATGATGAACAAATGCAATTTGATATTTTTAAAACTAGAAGATTAGTTAATAAAATAAAAAAGAAAACTTTTTCTTTTAAGATGCAAGTTTTAAATATATTTACAGATTTAGGTGAAAATGTAGATTTAAAAAAAATGCCGGTAGATGATAAATTTTACAAATTTATAAATGCTAAAGAAGAAGCTGATATTTTAAATAATAATGTTATTAAAGAAAATTTTAAAGATTTAAAAAATAATTTTAAATTTAATGAAGAAGGATTTGGATTATTCTTGAAAATAACAAATGATATAAATCAAAAAAATAGAGAAGAAGCTATTAAGAATAGTGATGTTTTTGAACCTAAAAAGCCAATAGTTACAATAAGTTTAATTGGTGTTTTAGTAGCTATTTATTTTATTGGATATATATTATTAGGCAGGAATTATCTAATTAATGTTTTTTCTGTATATGGTATAGCTATTAAAGAATTTCATCAATATTATAGACTTTTAACTGGAACTTTTTTACATGCCGATATTTTTCATTTGTTATCTAACTGTTATTGTTTATATATTGTTGGTAATCAAATTGAAAGTTTTTATGGTCGAGGAAAGTTTTTAATTATCTATTTCTTTAGTGCTTTAACAGGAAGTTTACTTAGTATTACTTTAAATTCTGCTTCTGGTATTCCTTCAATTGGAGCAAGTGGAGCTATATTTGGTCTTATGGGAAGTTTACTTTACTTTGGATATTATTATCGAGTTTATCTTGGAAGTACTTGGAAAACTAATATTTTACCAGTTATTGTTTTAAACTTACTTTTAGGTTTCATTCCAGGAATTGATTATTTTGCTCATATTGGTGGGTTAATAGGAGGAATTTTAATCAGTATGGCTTTAGGTCTTAAGTATAAATATCGAAAAATTGACCGAGTTAATGGAATTATTTTATCAATCATGCTAGTAGTCTTTTTAACTTACTTAGGAATATTTTTTAAATAGAACGTTAAGTTCTTTTTTGTATAAAAAGTTAAGGATTTGTAATATCAAAAGAACAATAACTAACTTTTATGAATGAATTATATAATATAAAAAGTGTATTACTAATCTAATTAAGTATATGTAACAAAAAATATTGTGTAAAATTATGTAAAAAAATAAACTTTTTAGTCGAAAGATTTAAAAGTTTTTTTGTTTTAAATTGGAAAATTGT